>CAJUGG010000086.1 GCA_910585995.1 uncultured Lachnospiraceae bacterium | reverse complement strand
TGCTGTGTAGATTGGAGCGGACAATTTGCTGGTTTTGTATGAGCCAGGCGAACACGTTTACGTGTACGACTGGAACATACAAAACCAGTGAATTGTCCGATACATTCTATGCAGACCTTTGTCGAGCCAGGCCGCTCCATTGTGCGGCGGAGCCGTCGTTCCTATGCGCCTTACACATCGCTGCCTCGACTTTTCCTTCAGGCCAAGCCCGCAGCGCGCTACCTCGAATCCGCTTCGCTCCTTCTCGGTCGCGGGGCTTCGCCCCATAAAAGTCATCTGAGCAGGCGTCTTTTGTGCAAGCACAACGCCGCCTGCTCAGATGACTTTTGCGCTGCTCATTGTGGGCGCGTAAAGTCTTCATACAACGGCGACATCTGCCTTAGTTTATCTACTATCTTTTTGATAGACTCCACCACATAATCAATCTCCTCTTTCGTTGTCTCCTCGCTCAACGTCAGTCTCAGCGACCCATGCGCAATCTCATGCGGCAGTCCAATCGCCAGCAACACATGTGACGGATCTAACGATCCTGACGTACAGGCTGACCCACTCGATCCGCAGATCCCGTCCATATCCAGCATAATCAAAAGAGATTCCCCTTCTATAAACTGAAAGCTAAAATTCGCATTATTCGGCAATCGATTACTCGGATGTCCATTCAGCCTGGTATAAGGCACTTCTCTCAACACCCTGTCAATCAAATAATCTCTAAGCTCCCTCTCCTTCTGCGTCCGCTCCTCCATCGTCCTCATGGCCCGCGCCGCAGCCGCTCCATAACCGACGATTCCCGGCACATTTTCCGTACCTGCCCGGCGCTTGCGCTCCTGTGCGCCTCCATGTACAAAGCTTCGGATCTTTACCCCTTTGCGGATATAGAGAAATCCAATCCCTTTTGGCCCATTTAACTTGTGCGCACTGGAACTTAACATGTCAATATGCAGCTCATCCACCTGAATTGGAAGCTGTCCATAGGCCTGCACTGCATCTGTGTGAAATAAGATCCCATGCTCTCTGGCAATAGCTCCGATCTCCTTGATGGGCTGAATTGTCCCGATCTCATTGTTGGCAAACATCACACTGATCAGGATCGTCGTCGGCCGGATGGCTTTCTTTAACTCTTCTAACTTGACTGTACCATACTCATCCACCTCAAGCCATGTCACCTCAAACCCATGTTTTTCCAGCCACTCTCCGGTGTGCAGGATGGCATGGTGTTCAATCTTGGTGGTGATGATATGATTTCCTTTGGAACGATATGCTTCTGCTGCTGCCTTCAGCGCCCAGTTATCCGCCTCACTTCCTCCGGCTGTAAAATAGATCTCCTCCGTCTTTGCCCCCAGAGACGCGGCAATCGTCTCCCTTGCCGCTGTAATCGCTTCTTTGCTCTTCTGGGAAAAACTGTAGACACTCGACGGATTTCCATATAATTCTGTAAAATAAGGAAGCATCGCTTCCACTACCTCTGGTGCCGTCCTAGTAGTGGCCGCGTTGTCCAGATAGATGATCTTCTTCTCTTCACCCATGTCCTATCACTCCTTTTTCTCACAACATGATACAGGGGTTTGCTTTTTCCTCTGTACCTTCTCACTTTCTTTTACCAAATCACTTAATTTGATCTCGTCCACTGTACGGTTAATACTGTCATTGATCCGTTTCCATACATATTTTGTCACACATACATCTGCGCCATTACATCCATTTTCTTCCAAAAGTCCCGGACACTCCACCGGGTCCAGATTGCCTTCGAGTGCGCGAAGCACATCTCCCACGGAGATCTCTTCTGCCTTGCGGCTTGGAATATATCCTCCTCCTGCCCCCCGCACGCTGGTAACGATACCCGCCTTGCGAAGCCTGGCAATCAGCTGTTCTAAATACCTCTCCGATATCTCCTGCCTAGCTGCAATACTGGCAATGGACACTGGCTCTGTCTTACTGTGCAGCACTAGATCAACCATCGCGCGAAGACCATATCTTCCTTTTGTTGACAGTTTCATTCCATTCCCCCATATCCTGCTTTACTCCTGTGTTGTTTAATTCCGAGTATTTTACTCGGATTTCAAAAATGATAATAGCATCTTATGGAGGTTCTGTCAAGTATTCCTCGTGAATATATTGCAAGAAAAAGAGTTTTTTATGAGACAATTTGCTCTGTTTCTCAAAGGGACGCTGATTCTGACCATCGCCGGCCTTCTAAGCCGTTTTTTGGGATTCTTCTATAAGATATTCCTTGCACAAGCTCTCGGTGCAGAAAGTATGGGAATCTATCAGCTCATCTTCCCTGTTTTTTCTGTCTGTCACGCATTAACCACTTCCGGTATAGAAGTTGCCATCTCTCGATTTACTGCCTTTGCCAAAAGAGAAGAACGAAACGCCTATCTCCATGCAGGCCTTTTCCTGTCCCTCAGTGCTTCCTTAGCGGTGGGACTGATCTTGTGGAATCAGGCTCCCTTTATCGCTGCCAATCTACTGCATGAGGCACGCTGTGAACCGCTCCTTCGGATCTTATCCGCGGCAATCCCTCTCTCGTCCATCCACGCCTGCTTTGCCGGCTCTTATCTGGGGAAAAAACAGACGGGACTGCCAGCCATAGCCCAGCTCTTAGAACAAGCGGTGCGCATCGGAACGGTATGGCTCCTGTGCAGTATCCATATACAGCAGGGAAAAGCCATCACACCAGAACTGGCGGTCTTTGGGCTGCTCTTTGGAGAAGCCGGAAGTGCACTTTTTATGCTTACTTTTACCAGCGGTGCTTTTCCGAATATACGTTCTATTACAAAATACATGACAAAATGCAAAGAATTACTAAAAATGGCCATCCCTCTCACCGGAAATCGATTAAGCCTGACCGTTCTGCAAAGTATGGAAGCCGTTTTGATTCCATTAAGTCTCAGAAAGTCCGGCCTGTCCACCGCAGATGCCTTAAGTCTCTATGGAATCCTGACAGGTATGGCACTCTCTTTTATTATGTTTCCCAATGCCGTTACCTCTTCCATCTCCGCCATGCTGTTGCCGGTTATCTCAGAAGAACAAGCCAAAGGAAATCGGAAAAACATCTCTGTTGCCATCGAATATACTCTCCAGTTTGGCCTGATGATTGGTATTTTGTGTATGGGAATCTTTTTGCATTTTGGGCAGCCTTTAGGTGTTCTGTTTTTCCATGAACAACTGGCAGGCGAATTTTTAGCCACACTTTCCTGGATCTGTCCTTTTCTCTATCTGACCGGAAATCTAAACAGCATCCTGCATGGACTAGGTAAGACTTCTATTACCTTTTTTAATCAACTGGCAAGTATTCTAGTCCGTATCCTGTTTATCGTAGGATTTGTTCCGCTGTATGGGATTAAAGGAGTATTATGGGGACTTTTAGCCAGTCAGCTTCTGTTATGTCTGCTGGGAATCCGCGCAATTATACCTTATGTAACGCCTACAGTCGGGCTGGATATCCTAATTATAAAACCACTGATTGCATTATTTTTGTCCATAGGAGGAATTGACCTGTTAAAACGTATTATACCAGCTCTGCATATGGGGATGGAAATATTGGATCTAGTTGTCAGTATCTGTATGGTAGTGGTGGGATACCTGGTGGTGCTGGCAGGATTTGGAGTGTGGAAGAGTATCAGATGGGTAAGAGGGGGACGGGGCTGACCCGTCTCCCTCCTCTTTACATTCCCGAAATCTTGTATTATACTAACCATATTAAAAAACAAAGGAGAACACCATGGGATTCACATTCAATAGAAAACTACCAATTCCAAAAGAGATCAAAGCAGATTATCCACTTTCTGCAAAAGGCGCTGCTCAAAAAGCAAAGCGTGATGAGGAGATCCGCGACGTCATCACGGAAAAGAGTGACCGTTTCTTAATCATCGTCGGTCCTTGTTCTGCAGATAATGAGGCAGCCGTTATGGACTATCTGAACCGACTGGTTCCGGTACAGGAAAAGATCAAGGACAAATGCATCATCATCCCCAGAATCTACACCAACAAACCAAGAACCACCGGAGAAGGCTACAAAGGAATGGTTCATCAGCCAAATCCTGAGACCGCTCCAGATCTTTTGGAAGGTCTGATCGCCATCCGTAAACTTCATATCCGCAACATCGAGGAGACCGGCCTGACCGCGGCTGATGAGATGCTCTATCCTGAAAACTGGTGGTATCTTACAGACCTGCTCTCTTACGTAGCTGTAGGCGCCCGCTCTGTAGAAGATCAACACCACCGCATGACCGTCAGCGGCTTTGACGTCCCCGCCGGGATGAAAAATCCCACCAGCGGCCATATGAGCGTCATGCTCAATTCCGTAGTAGCCGCCCAGCATGCCCATTCCTTTATCTATCGCGGCTGGGACGTAGACACCACCGGCAACCCCTTAGCCCACACCATCCTGCGGGGTGCAGTCAACAAACGCGGCGCAGTCCTCCCCAACTACCATTACGAAGACCTGCGTCTCCTAAGCGAACTATACGCCAAGACCAACCTGCAAAACCCCGCCTGCATCGTAGATGTCAATCACTCCAATTCCAATAAACAATACCTAGAGCAGATCCGCATCTCCAAAGAGATCCTCCACAGCCGCCGCTACAGCCCCGACATCCACAGCCTCGTAAAAGGTCTGATGATCGAAAGCTACATCGAAGACGGCTCCCAGGCCATCCAGGATCACATCTACGGCAAATCCATCACCGATCCCTGCCTAGGCTGGGAAAAAACCGAACAACTCCTCTACGACATCGCAGAAGAATGTTAAAAAAATAACCAGCAACCCTATCTCCCCTCCCACACAACCCAGGTCCAGCCACAACATGGGGCGCCGGGCCTGGCATAGACGGAAGCCCCGTCTATGCCAGCCTCGGCGCCCCATGTTGTGACCGAACCGTCCTCCTCCCCCACTCTACACACAAATCCATTCTACCCTCTGCGCCTCAAACCTTTCCGGCACCACCAATTTTCTCTGCATCCCCCTAATCGCCTCCTGCGGCACCACATCTTTCCTCTCCTGATTTCTCCTAAGCTCCTCCTCCCACCCCGTCTCCAGATACACAATCCGAACAGATGCATGATAATCCTGAAACAATCTTACTTGCTTTTCCCGAAGCGATGGTGTCAGATTCGTAGCATTCCACACAAACGGCTGCTTTTTCCTCAGGTATTCCTTTGCCCTCTTCCTCGCTGCTGCCGCCACCGGACCCTGATCTTCCGTCGCCAGGATCCCCATCTGTTTGCGAAATTCATCCAGCGACACCACAGGTATCTCTCCCAGCTCTTTCTGTATCCAGGTATCCTTCCCCGTTCCCGGAAGCCCAGATAACAAGATCACCTCTCCCCAGGTGTCGTCATACAGATCCTGTCCCGGAACCACCTTTCTCCCTGACAGACAGGCATACTCCGCATAAGGCGATGGAAAAGAAAAAGGCCCCTGAGCACATCCTGTCTCCTTTGCCAGTTGTGTACACAGCTCTACAATCTCTACAGACTCCTCCATCTTTTCATAGATCCTTCCCCTGACATCCGCCTCTGCCAGGATACACAGAAGCTCCACTGTAAAATCCTCTGCAAGCTCCCCATTGGATGCAATCTTCAAAAGCCTGTTTTCCGGACTCTTTTGATCCAGGATATGCGTTGGAACCGAATGATAACGGATCAGATTACAGATCGTCTCCCGTATCTTCAACTGCCGGAGAGTCCCTCCAAGCCCACAAGCCATCCGCAAAAATTCCCGCGCCATCCTCGCTCCCACAGCCGTATGATTCGGAGAGATCCATTGCCCCTCTTCCATCTTAGTACAGGGGATCTTGCCAACATCATGCAATAGCGCCGCTAAGAACACCTCCTGCTTCTGCAAAAGAGGCAGCTTTTGATAATCCCGAAGTCTCAGCAACTCCTCACAGACCATCTGCGTATGACGCCACACATCCCCTTCCCCATGCCAAAGCGGATTCTGCTCCCTTTTTGCCATCCGGTCAAAATATGTCCCCAGTCCCATAGCCCGAAAAGCCTCCCAGTCAATCGGACAGTCCGGGCCTTCCGGAACCAAGAACATCAGTTCTTCCCATATCTCCATATCACCTACCACCTTTTTTCAAGTTCTGGCATAAAGATCTCCTCTAACGGAATCTGCAACTGGTTTGGCACAATCGGACGATCCAGCCAGTGAGACTCGGAAGCCATAATACACTGAATAAAAGAAGCCCTGACATATTTCAGACGCTCCGTCACACAGCCTCCCTCTTCCACCTTTAGATACAGTCCCTCCATCATCCCCGAACCATCTGTCTGCTGACACTGCTGCTCCCCGTCAAGTCCCTCCCGCTCACAATACGCCCGAAGCCTCTCCATATGCCCCGGACGTATATACAGCGAAGGTCCAATCAGATCCAAAAGCTCTTTCTTGCTGGAAAATACCCCTGCCTTAAGCACTGGAACCGACGCTATTGGCATCCGCATCGTCAAGGCTCTGCGAGAAGGCGTATCCAAAAAACACTCCCTTTCCCGATCCCAGATATCAAATTCCAGAAAATAATGAGGCAGCGCATCATAATAGACACTATGCTTCGCATACATCCACTCCCCATACATAATATACCGACTCCCAAGCACCTGAAAAAACACATCCCGATGCACATTTGCCCACTGCTTCAAGAGATTATAATGCCGCTCC
Organism: uncultured Lachnospiraceae bacterium; assembly: GCA_910585995.1. Taxonomy (GTDB): domain Bacteria; phylum Bacillota; class Clostridia; order Lachnospirales; family Lachnospiraceae; genus Hominiventricola. Next base: position 27,381 of record CAJUGG010000086.1, on the reverse strand, counting down.
CGATAACCTCCCGTCAGATAATGCCCCCTGCTCTGCAGGTACATCTCCCCCTTCTCATCAAAAGAAATCGCCGAATTAGCCCCATCACATTTCTCCTCCGCCACCACATACTTCCCCTCCAGCTCCGAAAAAGAAACCTGACTCAAATCCTCATCCCCTACCTGCAACTTAGACCCCGTCAAATGCGGCGTCCTTGGATACTTCTTAAGCTCCATCTCACTCCTCCTATTAAAGTTCCGCTTCAGCCCTCACAATTCTCTTTCTTCTGGAAGCATTTTTCGCCGCTTTGCGTCATAAAATCCTTCCGGGTTTCCTCCCCACATTCCCAGCGAAAGCGCTGCCGCACAGCAGGCCCCCAGGCCCTCGCTGTGCGGCAGCGCTTTCGCGTCCTTTGTCCCATCATCCCCTAGGATGCACCTTCTTATACTCCGTCTTCACCCCCGGCTGAAACCCTGCATAGATCTGCGTAGCCGCCAAGTCCGAATGTCCCAAAATCTCCTGTATCGTCTGCAGATTCGCCCCATTTGAAGCCATATGCGCCGCACAGGAATGTCGAAACATCCTAGGTGTAATATCTTTCTCAATCCCAGCCTTCGTAGCATAACTTTTCAGCACCTTCCAAAACCCCTGACGGCTCAAAGGCGCCCCCGAACAATTTAAAAACAACAGGCTGCTCTTCTCTTTTTTCAAAAAAGAACTGCGCCCCTTCTCCAGATACTCCGTCAGCGCCTTCCCCGCATTGGCACCAAATGGAACCATTCGTTCCCGTTCCCCATCCCGGCAAATCACCCAGCCAAAACGTATGTTTACATCATTCAGATCCAGATGAATCAGCTCGCTGACGCGAATCCCTGTCGCATACAAAAGCTCCAACATCGCCTTATCCCGCTGACCCTTAGGGTTGTCCGCCGTCGGCTGCTCTAATAAAAGCTCCATCTCCTGCACAGACAATATCCCTGGCTTACGCTTCTCCACCTTTGGCGCTTTCAGTTGAAAAGCAGGATCTTCCATAATCCTCTGATTTCTCAAAAGATACTCAAAAAAAGCTTTCATCGAAGCAATATAGCGGGATATCGTGGAAGCTGCCATCCCATTTCGTTCCAAAAAAAGCACATAGGAACTTAACACCGTAGCCGTCACCCCACGGATGGACTCTACCCCCTGGTGATCCACATATAATGCCATCTTCGACAGGTCACTTTGATAGGACATCACTGTATTTGGAGACGCCTTTTTCACATCTCTTAAATATTCTATAAAATATCGTATCTCGTCATCCATTATTTTTACCCTCAATTATTAAATGACATGCTTTTAGTATAACTAAGAACAACTACAATTTCAACGTTTTCCTTATAATTTTCTTAAAATATGCTGTAATATCAAAGGGTTTAGATATACTTCTGCTACAATTCCAAAAAATAAAAAGAAAAACCCGACACCTGCTAACAACAGATACTTTTTCCGGCTGTATCCATGTTGCCAAAACCACATCAGCATCCATCCAAAGGCAGGTACATAAAAAAACAACTGAGGGAGTAACCCAAAGACACAGATCATCACCCCTTTTAATCCCAGCCGAATGGTAGACAGGCTGATCATTGTCCCCCAGGTCATACCCAATAAAAACAGCAGTCCCCCAAACAGCAAAGGAGCAGCCGTCAATGTTCCGCAGCAGACCAGACAGATATACTGTCCGCACCGATAGCCGCCCACATACCGAAACAATCGTTTATAATCCATCTTCAAAGAAGCATACTGATTGAGAAAATATTCACTGAAAATCCCTGCAAGAGCCGATTCCTTCTGGCTCTGCACAAATAAAATGCCCGCTAAAATGCCTGCAAAAAACAGTATCAGACAACTGCCCGGACGAATACTTTTTCGATAGACCAATGTATCCCGCATAGAATCCCCCCTGTCTATTCTATGGACAAAGGGAAGCTTATATTACATCTTTGTACACTTTTTGTATACTGCTTCAGAAGCCTTTAATATGGCATCTCTCATGCCGGCCTCTTCTAAAGCCGCCACCCCTTCGATCGTCGTCCCTGCCGGACTGCACACCTGGTCTTTTAAGACGCCAGGATGTTCTTTGGTCTCCAATACCATAGAAGCTGCCCCTTTGACTGCCTGAGCGGCAAAGACATAGGCCAGCTTGCGCGGCATCCCGTAGCGCACAGCACTGTCAGCAAGCGCCTCGATAAAGAGATAGACAAACGCCGGAGAACTGCCGCTGACACAGACCACCGCATCCATCAGTTTTTCATCGATAAAAGCCACCTTGCCGCATGCGCCAAACAACTGAAGCAGTACATTTCCCTCGATATCCGACAGATCTCCATCCATACAGCTCAAACCTGTCATCCCTTCTCCAATCATCGCCGGAGTGTTGGGCATCGCGCGCACGATTCGTTTATCTTTCCCCAGATTCAGCTTTAATTCTTCTATGCTCTTTCCAGGAGCCAAAGAGATCAGCACATGTTTCGACGTCACCATATAGCGGATCTCTTTTAACACTTCCTCATAATATTGAGGCTTCACTGCCAGTATCAGATACTTGCACTTATTGGCACACTCTGCATTGGAGTCTGCATACTCCACCTTAGTCTCTTCATAGATCTTGTGCTTGGTCTCTTTGGTCTTTGCATTAAAGATCAAGTCCTCCTTGGGAAATACTTTTAATGCGCCGGACAACAGGGATTGTCCCATATTTCCCATGCCGATAAATCCAATTTTTGCCATCTTTTGTACCTCCATCATTTCAAAAAGAAAGCCTGAAAATCCAAACATTTGTTCAAAACTATTGGATTTTCAAGCTTTTCATTTACTTAGAGATTTTATTTCGCGTAATCTGTCACCCGGCTCTCGCGGATCACATTTACTTTAATCTGACCAGGATATTCCAACTCTGCTTCAATCTGTTTGGAAATATCACGTGCCATCAATACCATTGCGGCATCGTCCACCTGATCGGGAACTACCATTACTCGAACCTCTCTGCCTGCCTGAATAGCAAAAGATTTTTCCACTCCCTTAAAGGAGTTCGCAATATCTTCCAGTTGTTTTAATCTGTTGGTATAAGTCTCCAGTGTCTCTCTTCTTGCACCTGGTCTCGCCGCTGATATGGTATCTGCGGCTTGTACAATACAGGAAATCAAAGAAGTAGGCTCTACGTCACCATGGTGTGATTCAACTGCGTTGATCACTGTAGCTGATTCCTTATACTTCTTGCATAAATCCACGCCGATCTGGATATGTGACCCCTCCATCTCATGGTCGATAGATTTACCAATGTCATGTAATAGTCCGGCTCTCTTGGCCACACGGACATCTGCACCAATCTCCCCTGCCAATAATCCTGATAAATGGGCAACTTCAATCGAATGTTTTAATGCATTCTGACCATAGCTGCTGCGGAACTTCATACGTCCAAGCAGACGTACCAGTTCTGGATGAATACCGTGAACACCGACCTCCAACGTCGCTGCTTCTCCTTCCTCACGGATCATCATATCCACTTCCTTCTGCGCCTTCTCGACCATCTCTTCGATACGGGCGGGGTGAATACGACCATCCACGATCAGCTTCTCCAGTGCAATACGGGCAACTTCTCTCCGAATGGGATCAAAGCCTGATAAGATCACGGCTTCCGGCGTGTCATCAATGATCAGATCTACACCTGTCATGGTCTCAAGGGTCCGGATATTCCTCCCCTCACGGCCAATAATGCGTCCTTTCATCTCATCATTGGGAAGCTGTACAACAGAAATGGTAGTCTCAGCCACATGGTCGGCTGCACATTTCTGAATCGCGGTGACGATATAGTCCTTTGCTTTTTTGTTTGCTTCCTCCTTAGCCCTGCTCTCAAGTTCCTTTACCAGCTTGGCGGTCTCATGCTTCACATCATCTTCAACTGTTTTTAAAAGATATTCTTTTGCTTGTTCGGAGGTAAGGCCAGAGATTCTCTCTAATTCCTGCAATCGTTTTGCGGACAGCTCTTCCACTTCAGCACGTCTCTTTTCCAGCTGAGTCTCACGGGCTGCAAATCCTGCTTCACGGCGCTCAATCGCCTCGGTCTTCTTGTCCAAAGTCTCTTCTTTAGACAGTACACGGCGTTCATAGCGCTGGAGTTCCGCTCTGCGCTCTTTGGTCTCTTTCTCTAGTTCGTTGCGGGTCTTCACAGACTCTTCTTTGACTTCAAGCATCGCTTCGCGCTTCTTCGTCTCAGCTGTCTTCAAAGCTTCGTCTATGATCTCCCTTGCTCTGTCCTGTGCGTCTCCGATCTTGGCATCCACTACCTTTTTATGGTAGTTAATCGCCAGCGGCCAGACAATCGCACCTGCCAAAGCGGCTGCAACTAGAGCTGCAATAACCGTAACCATATACAGGAGCACCTCCTTATTAAGTTTTCATTGTACAAACACAACAAGTAAATTCTAAACTGTTTTAGCCAATATGTCAAGTGCCGCCGTTATAATCCATCGGAAAATTCACACATGGCACAAACTGTCATCTGCTTGTCTATTCATTTTTCATCACATCCAAGATGTCCCTCATCTGAAAACCTTTTCGCAAAAGTGACGCAATCAGCCTCTGCCTCTCTCTTTCCTCACAGGTCTGGGGATCATAGTATTTTTTCTCAAGCAGCCTGCGGATCAACACTTTTTCATCCGCTGGCTCCAGTTCTTCATAGACTTTCTGTATCAGCTCTTTGGGAACCCCTTTTCGGTACTGAAGCTCCTGCTCAAGCTGTCTGCGGCTCTTCTGAGACTGTCTAACTTCGATGTAATTGCGCACATACCGCTCGTCATCCAGATAGCCATAGCTTTTCACATATGCAATCGCCTGCTCCACAAGCTCCGGCTCAAACTCCGCCTGTAAAAGCTTATCCCGAAGCTGCGCCTCGGTCCGCTCCATCCGCTCCAACAGGCGTAAGGCCTTAAGCTTCGCTTTGTGTAGCTGCAGGTTCGTCTGCTGGGAGAGGCTTTGCTGGCTCTTTTGGCTCTGCTTCTTTTGCTCCTGTCTCTGATAGTCCATAGTGTTCTCTCACCTTTGTCTTCACTTCTTCGCAGATCTCCGGATTATCACGCAGATACTGCTTGGCATTTTCACGCCCCTGTCCGATCTTGGCCTCATTATACGCATACCAGGCACCACTTTTTATGATCACCCCACAGTTGGCTGCCAGATCTAAGATATCGCCTTCGGTAGAGATACCTTTTCCAAACATAATATCAAATTCTGCCTCTTTAAAAGGCGGTGCAATCTTATTTTTTACCACTTTGACACGTGTTCTGTTCCCGATCACCTCGCCGGCCTGCTTCAGAGACTCAATCCGCCGTACATCCAGACGCACCGAAGAATAAAACTTCAAAGCCCGTCCGCCCGTAGTCGTCTCCGGATTGCCAAACATCACGCCTACTTTCTCACGCAGCTGGTTAATAAAGATCACGACACAGTTGGTCTTACTGATGATCGCGGTCAGCTTTCTAAGAGCCTGCGACATCAGCCGGGCATGAAGACCCACATGAGCATCTCCCATATCCCCGTCAATCTCTGCCTTTGGCACCAGCGCTGCCACCGAGTCCACAATCACAATATCCACAGCACCGGAACGCACCATCGTCTCTGTGATCTCCAAAGCCTGCTCCCCATTGTCCGGCTGAGAGATATAGAGATTGTCAATATCCACCCCAATATGCTTCGCATAAACAGGGTCCAGTGCATGCTCTGCATCAATAAAACCAGCAATGCCTCCTCTTTTTTGCACTTCTGCCACCATATGTAATGCCACCGTCGTCTTACCACTCGACTCCGGCCCGTAGATCTCTACCACACGCCCTTTCGGCACGCCGCCTGCACCCAGCGCAATATCCAGGCTCAAAGACCCCGTCGGAATCGTCTCCACCTGCATATGCCCCTTGTCTCCCAGCTTCATCACAGAACCTTTTCCATACTGCTTCTCAATCTGACCAAGCGCTGCGTCCAACGCTTTCATCTTTTCCTCTTTTGCCGACAAAGCCGCTTTATCCTCTTTACCCATCTTAGTCACTCCTTTATATTCTCTGTCCTATTTCACAATACGAACTTTTGTTCGATTTCCTATCTACTATCCTACCCCATTTCCTTCCACTTGTCAACCCTAAATTCTATCACACTTTAACATAATACTTATGTCATACCACCCTAAATGTTCCATCCATTGCATATCATATGTATCGAAATCAAGATACAGTCCGGCAGAGCCTGTATCAAGAAATCTAATTTTCCTATAGAAATTTCCCCCTCAAGAGTATACAATAAAACCATACTATCCAGAGGAGGAAAACACATTGACAAACTGCATCATTATTGGGATCGCCGGCGGCACCGGCTCAGGAAAATCCACGTTTACCAAACGTCTCAAGGAAGAATTTAAAGATAACGTCGCCGTTATCTATCACGACAACTATTACCGCAGACAGGACGAGATTCCATTTGAAGACCGCAAAAAAGTAAACTATGACCATCCAGATTCTCTAGAGACCCAGCTTTTACTAGAACATCTGCACCAGCTCAAAGACGGCAAAGCCATCGACTGCCCGCTCTATGACTACAGCCAGCATAACCGCTCCAATCAGACCATCCATATCGAACCAAGACCCATCATCATCACCGAAGGGATCCTTTTGCTGGCTGACAAACGCATCCGGGACCTTTTAGATATCAAGATCTATGTGGAAGCAGACGCCGACGAACGCATCCTTCGCCGTGTAGTCAGAGATGTCAAAGAACGGGGACGCGATATCGACAATATCGTAGAACAATACCTGACCACAGTCAAACCCATGCACTATCTCTATGTGGAGCCGACCAGAGCCATGGCAGACATTGTCATCAACAGCGGCATGAACAATGTCGCCTTTGATATCGTCCGTTCCAAGATCTATCTGATGCTGCAGGAACCAGACGGCAATTTTGAGAACTAATCTCATTTACAGAAAGGACAGATATTCGTCAAGCCATGAAAAACGGGCATCGATAAAGTCTTCAATCTCCTGTGTGCCTGGCTGATTTTCACTATCCGGCCACCTTACGGTGTCCCGCGCAAAGGCACCTGAATCCACCAGATAGGCCATCTGCTCCTTTGCATAGGATTTCCAGTATTCTTCTTTTAAAAAGGTCTGACGCCAGGTCTTCCAAGTGTCTCTTAGGTCTTCCGAAAGCTGCTTGTCATAAGCCTGCATATTTCGGAAGACTTCTTCATTGAGCCATTTCTTATACAGATCCCGGTTATATCTGATATTTTTGATATCCTTATCTTCCCCTTTTTCAAAATCATCCCCCCAGGAATAATTCTGATCCCAGGGGACGCGGCGGATGGTATACGTCCCGTCTGCATGCATCGTGGTGCTGTAGATGATATTTTTAAATCGGTTGTCCATGCCGGCGATGACATTGTAATATAAATCATAGTTAATAAAGTTCTGACGGTCAATACAGGCATACAGCGTATCCAGATCTTCTGCTGACTCCATCTCATAACCACTGTTCCAGAACGTGCGAAATGGCTCCCAGATACCGGGATAATAGGTCTTACTTGACTGACGGATATTCACTCCCGCACAGACAAAAGACTGTTCAGCCTCACTCGCATCAAAAAGAGCATCCTCTGGCCATTCATCAGAAGCCACTTTATAGATCAAGTCTCTCTCTTTATCCAGTTGAAGTGATTTGTAGTCGGTTGGCTCCACCAGACCATACAGCCCCTGATACTCCCCGTTAATCAGTAACTCCAGATATTCCATATCGCAGCCATCGTCCGCAGGCGTACTGGTCTGTTCTGCAATCTGATTCCACAGATCGATGGAGAGCTTGTCTCTTAGTTTGCTTCGGTCGGAATACATGGCTTTTAGCTGCCAGTCATTGTCCGAGCGCATCCCAAGAAAGGACAGATCTCTCCCTTCGCTGCCATCGTCGTAAAAAAGTTCCAGCCGATAGCCAAGCTTTTCAAAACGCTTACTAGCGTTGCCGCGGATATTGTAATAAGCCAGGCTCTCTTCTGTCTGGTATCCTCCGCGGTAGCTTAAGACAGGGTCAAACAGAGCCATCCTGCTTCCTGCCTCTCCCATCTCTCCGTCCATTGTCATCACAGGAAGACCGGTAAACAATACCGAAAACCTCTGATAATGATGCTCATTATAGACCAGACACCAAAAAATATGCTGGTCTGCAATCGCCTGGCGGATATTGGAAAATGCAGGATCTTCCAGCCAGACAACGGTCGCCGGCTGCCCATTTGCCAATGCTCCTAAGTGGCCTTTAAAGTCCTTTTCTTCTATATTTTTAGGAATATAATACCGCTTCTCTGCCCGTTCCCAGGCGGCAGTTACTTGATTCACCTGAAGACAGACTTCACTGTCCTCTTGAAAAGGAGTGCGAGTCTTTTGCAGACGGCTGGCTTCTTCTATGGAAATGACAGAAGCTTCCATAATCCGCGTCTCTTGCTGCATCCCCCGAACGATCCACATCAGGCAGAAAAACAGAACACTCACATATAACAGGATTTGTTTTTTCATTATAAACTCTTCTTAATATATTCAATATATGCAGGAGTCGTCCCGCAGCATCCGCCAATCAGGGAAGCACCGCACTCATGAAGGTGCAGTACATGTCTTGCAAAATCTTCTGGTCCCATACTGTATACTGCTTCCCCCGTCTCTGTGATCACTGGTATCCCTGCATTGGGTTTGGCTAAGATGGGAATGGAGACATTTTCTCTTAGCTTTCGAATCACTGCTTCTAGCTGGTCCGGACCGACGGAACAATTCACCCCCACCGCATCGACTCCCATAGCCTCTAATGCCGCAGCCGCGTCATAGACAGTGCCTCCAAAATACAGTTTTCCATCTCCTTCACAGGTAAAAGAGACGACCAGAGGCAAGTCACAGACTGCATGAGCCGCATCACAGATCACCAGTGCTTCATCCAGAGAAAGCAATGTCTCCGCAACCAAAAGCCCCACGCCTGCTTCTGTCAAAAGCTTCATCTGCTCCTGATAGATCTCCATCAAGGCATCATAAGTCATCGGACCATAAGGTTCCATGGGCTTTCCCGTTGTGGACAGATCCCCCGCCACCAGCACCTTCTCTCCTACATTTTCTATCGTTCTTTTCGCCAGCGTCCGGTTCAGCTCTTCTAACCGATCTTCCAATCCCACATTCTGCAATGAGATCCGATTGGCTCCAAAAGTCGGCGCATAGATAATCTGTGAACCAGCCTCTGCATATTCCTGTTGAAGCTTAGCGATCACCTCCGGGTGCTCATACACCCACTGCTCCGTACAGACCCCTGCCGGCATCCCTCTGTCCCGCAGGCAGGAACCCGTCCCGCCATCCAACAAAATCAGTCCTTGTTCCCTTTTTATCCATGAACGAAACTCTTTACTTGTCACTTATCATTCCCCATTTCTAGTATTTACAAATATTATTGCTTCCTATCGAGTATAGCATAGTTAATTTTCAGTTACAATTGGTTAATTACATTTGGCAAAAGTTCTATTGTCCAGAAACAAAAACAGGGCGGAAAACCCGCCCCATCTTCTGATCATACTTCTATTGTTTGAACTGATACACTGCAAAAGTCACAGTTCCGTCTTCGTTGAGTGTCATGACATCTGCTTTCGCAGAGGCTATATCCTCTCCGCATGAATATCCCGCAAGCGCCATGGTCCCGGCTTTTTTCTCTGGAAAGAGCCATTCTATCTTTTGCGTACCGCTTCCGCCGCCGTTGTCTCCTAAATCATATGAATAGGAAAAATATCCTTCTGCATCCGGCTTACAGGTCTGTACGGTGGATTCGATGCGCTCGGCACATGTAATCTCTCCTTTTTGAAGTTCTTGTTCTAGCTGCTCTCCCCAGTCTTCGAGAGCCTGTTGTTCTTCGGTCATTTCGATCGGGGTATCGTCCTCTTCTTCCATGGATCTTAAAAATGCCTCTGCTGCCTCTGGATCTCCTTTTGCCGGATCTAAGGGCAGGGTAAAGAGCGCATTGACTTTGTCATAGGCTTCATTTCTTGTGATCTCCCCGGTGCTTTCGTCATACTGATACGCCTCATTGTCATAAAAGGTTCCTGCACTGGCTCCGATGTAGATGCCGCGGTCTGCAAAGATATCAATATTGTCCATATCTAGCAGACGATATTGGATCCCATCCTGTACAAACGTACTGTAGCCGCCGCCCATATTCATCAGCCCATAATTCCAGGGTTCTAATCCTTTGATATAGGGAGAGACATAAAACTCTTCATCCCCATAGGTGGGATCACTGGTATCCGGCATCGGCGTCCCGTCTGCGCGTTCAATCGCCACCGCCGCATAGAACCGGTCTTCAAGTACCTGTCCCTGGTTGTCCTTAGACAAAAACTGGCTGATATTTTTTCCTGACACGGCTCCTAGAAGCGTGATCCGATAACCACCGTATTCCTGTGTCTCATTGACCAGCACTGCATCTTCACCCTGGAAAGCTTCCATTAATTTTTGGTCTTCCAGCCTCTGTGCAACCTGTACCGGATTCAGATATCTCGCCGCTGCAAGCACTGCCGCAGAACCGATCATTAACGTAATAGAAGCTGCAAGGATTGCTGCTGGCACCCTGCTTGTTTTTCGATTTTTCATCTGTGTCATCTCCTCTGCCCGATGGATAATATTCTGGTTGAGCCATCTGTCCGGCTCCTCCTCTGGAGCAAGGGCCTGTTTTAAAATCCTGTCAATGTCTTTTTTCATTTAAAACAACCTCCAATTCTTTTTTCAACACTTTTTTCGCCTTATAGAGCCGGCTTTTGACGGTTCCTTCCGGGATCTTCAGAATCTTAGAGATCTGGGTGATCTTCATATCTTCCATATAAAAGAGATAGACAACCAGCCGGTATTTCCACGCAAGCGCTTCCACAGCTCTGCGGATGGACTGTTTTTCTTCTTCTAAGATCATCTGCTCCTCCACAGACTGCTGTGCGGACGGGACATCTGTCACCATCTCCTCTGCTGAGATCAAAGGTCCTGTGATCCGCTGCCGCCAGCTGAATTTTCGTCTGCGGTTTCGCCACAGATTGAGCGCTACTGACAGCAAATAGCTCTTGGGATTCTTTTTTACATCCAGTCTGCTGCACAGTTCTACCATCTTTAAAAAGGTATCCTGATACAGATCATCCGCCTCCTGTTTATTGGGTGTCAATGTTCTGCAAAAAGAATAGATCTCTTTCCCATACTCTGCAATCCATCCTTCCAGCTCTTCACGGCTCATGTGTTATCCTCCAGTTTCAGACGTCTGTTCTAAAGGTTTTGCCCTTCACTCTTATATGGTCACGGGCAGAGAAAAGGTTCCCATAAATAGAAAAAAATCCTCCGTTTTTTTCTCCAGTGTCTGACTGTTGAAAAAAAACGGAGGACATGGCAGTTTTCCGAAAGAACATCGAATATATGTTCTGTCTATTCCCCGCAACAACGGCGGATCTCGGCAATCGCTTCTTTCATAATCTTGTCCCCTTTTGCCATGCCAAAATCCCTGGTGTCCACTGCCACCACGGGAATCGTAACAGGCACACGCTCCCGCACGCTCGCAAGGGCACAGCGCACCTGCGGGCCGACTAACACGATATCTGCATCCTCTTTGCCCTCATCCAGACCAGAAAGAGAGGAGATGACGATCTCCGCCTCTACCTGATTGGCAGTCGCCCATGCAGACATCCGGTCTTTTAAAATACTTGCGGAAGTCCCAGAATAACTTACCAAAACAATCTTCATCTATTTCCCTCGCCCGATCATCTATTCCGGATCATTGTAGCCATTCGGATTGTGTGACTGCCATCTCCAGGAGTCTGCACACATCTCTTCGATCCCGTATTGTGCCTCCCAGCCAAGCTCTTCTTTTGCTTTCGCGGGATTGCAGTAACAGGTGGCAATATCTCCTGCGCGGCGCGGCTTGATCACATAAGGAAGCTCTTTTCCACATGCTTTGCTAAATGCAGCCACCACCTGAAGTACGCTGTATCCATGCCCTGTACCCAGGTTATAGATCCGCACGCCTTTTTCTTCTTTGAATTTCTCCAGTGCTTTTACATGGCCTTTCGCAAGGTCCACCACATGAATATAATCCCGAACACCAGTTCCATCTGGGGTGTCATAGTCATTTCCGAAGACTCCGACACACTCTAACTTGCCAATCGCCACCTGTGCCACATAGGGAAGGAGGTTATTGGGAATCCCTTTGGGATCTTCGCCGATCTTGCCGGACTGATGAGCACCAATGGGATTAAAGTAGCGAAGCAGTATCACATTCCACTCCGGATCGGATTTTTGAATATCCATCAATACCTGCTCTAACATCGTCTTGGTCTGTCCATAAGGATTGGTCGGCGACTGTTTCGGACAAGTCTCCGTAATAGGAATCTCCAGAGGATCTCCATAGACTGTCGCAGAAGAACTGAAGATAATATTTTTCACACCATTTTTGCGCATGGTATCACACAGCAAGAGCGTCCCTGTCATATTGTTGTAATAATACTCAATGGGTTTTGCCACAGACTCTCCCACTGCCTTGTAGCCTGCAAAATGGATCACGGCATCTGGTTTCTCTTTTTCAAAAATCTGATTCACTTTGGGCTGGTTCAAAAGATCTGCCTCATAAAAAGTCAGTGTTTTCCCGGTAATCTCCTGTACCCGGTTCAATGCCTTTTCACTTGCATTGTACAGATTGTCAACCACCACCACTTCATATCCTTCATTTAAAAGTTCCACACAGGTATGACTTCCAATATACCCGGCTCCTCCTGTCACTAAAATCTTCATACTCTTCTTCCTCTCTAAGCTTCATTTTTGCAGCTTGCTGCTTATCAACGGATCACGAGTGATTCGCTGTCTTATAGTGTAGCATACTTTTTTCAGAATGGAAAGGGAATTGAAAAAAACCCTTGAACTCCTTGTAATTTTTTGGAAGTAGTCTTATAATATTTTTAAAAGATACCAGACCGCCGGCGCAGCGATTTGCCGGGGTTAAGATAGAAGGAGAGGAATATGAAAAATCAACTATTTGAAGAAGCCAAACGCTCTGACACCCTAAGTAAAGAGCTGATCAGCAACCTGCTGGAATCTATGGAGTACAGCAGTATTTCTTTCATCAACTGGAGCATCGAGGTCTTAAAGATCTTAAAGACTCGTATCGACCGCGGCGATAAGATTACAGACGCCGTATCCAAAGTGGTCTACGACAAAAAATCGTTCCAGGCTTTTGTGAAGAAAAACTTTTCTTCCTACATATTCAGCCAGGTATATGCAGATCCGAAAAAAGCAGAAAAAGTCTATTTTCAGCTGGAAGCATGCGAGGGCGGCTATAATCTGATCATGGCTTCTTCTTCCAAAGAAAAGACCTACAATTGGATCTCCAGTCTCAGTGAACGTTTCTCCCTGGTGGAGATGATCGCTACGGGCATTGTCTATGTAAAAGACAACCGGAACAACTCCTACATCCCCTTTATCTCGGCAAAAGGAAAATATTGCTACTATGATAAAGCGGCAGGCAAGATCCTGGAATTGTAATATTTTAGCAAAACAGTCAGTAGAGCAAAATAATACTTATGCGCTACTGACTGTTTTTTCTACTCCCTGACAGTCAAAATCCGGGATAAAGCTCTCCGTGGCACAGTCGCCCTCCTGGATATAGACTTGTGTCATCCCCAAAAATCTAGCGTAGTCCACCACTTCCTGATATTCTTCCTGGGTCACTCTCCGGTTCAGTTCCGGGTATTCTGCCACATGGGAAAGCGGCGTGTACTGGCTCATAATACTGACCCAGATCTGATCTCTCCAGGTATCCCAGAGCATCTCTAAGACATCCTTACTGTCAGACACACAGCCCGGCAGCACCAGATGACGAACGATTACCCCCCTTTGCATGATCCCTCGTCTGTCAAATACCGCTTTCCCTGCCTGCTCTGCCATCTCCTGTATCGCCTCTTTGGCCCGCCTGGGATAATCTGGTGCATGAGAATAGCGCTTGGACAGCTCTTCGCTTCTATATTTATAATCTGGCAGCCAGATATCCACCAATCCATGGAGCTTATGAAGCATGTCCGCCTTTTCATATCCCCCTGTATTGTACACAATGGGAATGGACAGGCCTTGTGCCTTGGCCTTCTTTAGCGCCTTGATCACTGACGGCAGAAAATGTCCGGCCGTCACCAGATTGATATTGTTGGCTCCCTGCGCCTGAAGCTCTAAAAAGATCTCTGCAAGACGCGGGATACTCACTTTTTTCCCTACTTCTCCTCTGGCAATTTTCTGATTCTGACAATAGACACAGCGCAGCGTACAGCCGGAAAAAAAGACGGTTCCAGAACCCTCTTCGCCAGAGATGCAAGGTTCCTCCCACTTATGTAATGCCGCTCTCGCAAGATAAGGCTCCATGGGCATACCACAGTACCCTCTCTCCCCTCTTGCCCTGTCCGCCCGGCACTCTCTAGGACATAGTTCACACCCCATATTCATCCCTCTTTCAGCCTCTCAAACCAGGCCAGATAGTGCCCTTCTGTCACTTCAAAAGGCTCTGTGTCAAATATAGGGTGACTTACCAGTTCCCCCGGATACCCCACTGCCTGTTGTCCCATAAAATGATCAAACTCATAGTATAACAGCGTATCATCTAGCATCTTCCAAAGTCTTTGTTCCTCGTCTGTCAATTTTCCTAAATATTTCTGAAAGATACAGTCCTGTAAGACCTTCTCAATCTCCTGATAACGCTTCAGATACTGTTTGACCGGCCTTGTGATATCCGCCAGATATGCCTCGCTGGCATCGTGTAGCAAACAGGCTAACTGTACGCGTCTGTCATACCCTCTTGCATAAGCTTCCTCACAGCAGTGAATACAGTGCTGCCCCACAGAATAAAATCTGGGAAAATGACCATTAGCCCTGGCCATCAAAGACAGCGCATGTGCAATATCCCGGATCTCAATCCGGTCCATCTCTGGTTCCACCGGAGAAAAAGAGATCTTGGAATACGTGGTGATACAATCGCCCATCTTGTAATCCTCCTTTTACCATTTGTCTTGACGTTTTCTCTGTTCTGCTATATACTATTCCACACGATTTTGAATAAGGAGCACCCCATCATTATGAAAGAAAAAAAGGAACTGATCCAATATACAGCTATCTGTATCTTTATCATTTACTTACTGTGTCATTACTGGGATACCGCCGTCCTGTGGCTTGGCACCTGTCTTGGCGTGATCCGGCCGCTGCTTCTTGGATGCGTGGTTGCCTATCTTCTAAATCTGATTATGAACTTTTACGAGGTCAAGATCCTCTCCCACCGGCGTACCCGCTCTTCCAGGAGGCGACTGGTGTCCATCCTGTTATCCATCGTCACGCTCCTGTTGATCCTGGCTCTGATCATCAATATGATCGTACCAGAGCTAAAATCCTGTATGGAGATCTTAGTATCCAGCCTGCCGGCAGTCTACGAGATGGGAATGCAGTATGTAGAGAGCCATCCAGAACTGTTTTCTCTTTTGCCCGCGCCTTCCGAGCTGCAAATGGACCCTCAGGAACTGTTTAGCCAGCTGGTCGCCTTCTTAGGTTCTGGTGCAGGTGCCAGTCTCTTTGGCTATATTTCCTCGTTTGTCACCTTACTTGTGAATCTGTTTGTGGCGCTGATCTTTGCGATCTATGTCCTGGCCGGGAAGGAATGGCTTGGGCACCAGGCAGACCGTCTGGCATGTACCTACCTCCCTGCCGGCATCCGCAAAAAAATATATCATATTTTATACACGCTGGACAACAGTTTTCACCGTTTTATCGTAGGCCAGTGCACCGAAGCTCTGATCCTGGGCATCTTATGTATCCTGGGCATGTGCCTGCTTCGGCTTCCCTACGCGGTGATGATCGGCGTGCTGGTGGGCGCCACTGCCTTAATCCCCATCTTTGGTGCCTATATTGGAGCTATCGTGGGCATCTTAATGATCTTTACTGAGTCTCCGCTCAAAGCACTGATCTTTTTCGTCTTTATTGTTGTACTTCAGCAGCTGGAAAACCAACTGATCTATCCCCGTGTGGTCGGCACTTCGATCGGTCTTCCAGGCATCCTGGTCTTCTCTGCGGTAATGGCAGGCGGCAGTCTCTTTGGAGTTGCGGGTGTCCTTTTGGGAATCCCCTTAGCCGCTTCTTTTTACCAGCTCTTAAAAGAAGATCTTAAAAAGCGCGAACATTAGTTCTTATCTGTACTCCACACGCATCAGCATCAGTCCTTCGGGCGGCATCAGCCGCCCGGCTTTCTCCCTGTCTTTGCTCTTCAGGATCTCTGTCACAGACTCCGCGGAATACATCCCAAGTCCCACTTCCACCAGAGTTCCTGTCAATATCCGCACCATATGATATAAAAATCCATCTCCTGTATACACGATCTCGATCCGGTTCCCGTCCTGCTCCATCCGGATCTGTTCCACCGTTCGTACGGTCGACTTTTTATACCGCTTCAGCGAACAGAACGCCCGGTAGTCCTGCTTCCCGCACAGATACTCTGCCGCCCTTCTCATCGCATCCACATCCAGCTTTTCTGCCACCTGCGCTGAGAATCTCCTGCCAAACACATCCGGTAGTCCGCTGTTCCAGATCCGGTATGCATATATTTTCCTGACCGCACACAGTCTCGCATGAAACCGAGGCTCTGCCTCCTCAACCGACAAGACCCCGATATCCCCCGGCAGGTATTGGTTCATATATGCTAAGATCTCTTCTGCGCTCCCTCCTTGTTCACACCGAAAACTAATCACCTGCCCCGCCGCATGCACCCCCGCATCCGTCCTCCCGGACCCATGCACTTCCACGGGCACTCCCTCCATACGCTCTAAGACCGCCTCTAACTTTCCCTGAATCGTATTCTGCGTATTCCCCTGCACCTGCCATCCCCGATACCTGGTTCCCTCGTACTGTACCACTGCCCGATAATTCATCCTTCTTCCTCTCTCTTCGTCTTCCTTATTCCCATGGCGCAAGTATAGCACAAATTGCTGCTTTTGGCCACCTGTCAGCTGTTGACAGTGTGCCTGTATCATATTTATGTTATCTATTAAACACACAAAGACGCATGGATTACGATTTTACCATTCCATGCGCCTTAGCGCCGTCATTATAATATCAAATTTACCAGTTACATAACTTCAGCTTCTAATTCTTTGATATCACCTCAATTTCTTAAAATCTCCAACAAAAGCTTTTTAACCGCAACACCCATCTTTTGAAATCATTCTACCACTTATCTTACAAGAGACGCAATGTGTTTTTCAGTTCCTCCCGAATCTTAAGCTCCCAAAACCCCGCCGCGTTTTCTGTATGGATCGGGATAATCGCCTCCCGTGGGGAGACCCGGTTGATGACCTCGGCGATCACCTCCGCCGGGGCGTGCCCGCTGGTGTGCATGTGAATGGCATGGTATTTCTTTGTAAACGCATGAAGCACAGGGTCATAGGCCTTCCGCCAGGGTTCAAGATACCCCTCCCACATAGAATAAACGACGATGGGATTCAGATCCGCGAACCGCTCGATCCATTTCTCATAAGCCGGGGTTCCCTTGATCACGGTCACAAAGCCCCGGTCCCGCATATGCTGCTCCTGAGTGATCGAAAGTCCCGGCAGCATGAAATCAAACCGAACCTCGTAGGCATACTGAAAAGTATAGCAGGGCGTCATTTTCCCGGCGGTCTCCCGGAAAGTCTTAAGCTGGGAATACACATAGGAATTTCCGTACATACCCATCCCGCAGGAAGCTCCCGCCTGATAGAAGGATGCCAGAGAATCCAGATTCGTGGAGGAGCAGATCAGAAATACATGCCGGTGGTTCTGAAAAAGCTTCCTCGCGTCCCCCTGAAGCTCCGCCTCCGAATACGCCCGCTCCCCAGACCTGTTCATCATGGTGCCCTCGGTGATCAGCACATCCACAGGCCGTCGGCCCCGGCAGACCACGTGTTTTTCAAGCACATCAAAGAGCGCCCTGCCGCGGTATCCGTGATTCCGATAATCCCCCGTGTGCAGGATGGTCTTGTCCGGCGTCTCGATCAGGAACATATAGGCGTCATAAGCCGAGTGATCCACCATATACGGAGTCAGGCGGATATCCCCCACTGCTATGGTATGCTTCGCCCGAAGCTCCCGAACCCGGTTCCGGTCCGAGAGCACCGCCGCTTCCTCATCCCTGTGCAGCGCTTTTCGGATATTGAGCATCACCTGCCTAGTGACCTCCCCCATGTAGAGCGGAATCCCGGCCGGGATTTCCATAAATCCGCCGATATGGTCCCCATGGTAGTGGGTGAAAAATACCCCATCCACTTTCTCGTTCTCCCAGTCAAGACCGACCGTTTTCTCTTCGTCCTCCTGTCCGGGGAGATTTTCCCCGTAATCAATACAGATCTTCGCCCGTTCGGTGGAAATCAGCACCACGCAGCCTCCGATCTGGTTTCCTCTCAATACCCTAATCTCCGTCGCCATTTCTGCCGTTCCCCTTTTTCTTTTCCCAATGGTTTCTTTGTACCTGCCCCTACCAGTTTCCCTCCAGATAATCCTTGTCGATTGTCTTCGGCGCGTCGCGCCAGGCAAAGGCAAACTCCTCCTGATCAAAACAGTGCTCCTCGGCGTTATATCTCACCCAATATCCGATATTGCGCAGCACCTCAAAATCCCGCTGTCTGGTGCGCTCCGAAAGTCCGGGAAACAGTTGGTTGTAGGAATCCTTCGCGGTAAAATATTCCTGCTCCTCCCCGTTCTCCCGATTTTCTTTCTTTTCCTCCCATGACACGTCCTCATTCTCCAGCTCCGACATCAGCCTTCCCAGCCGGTTCAGCCGCACTAAATAGGCCCTCCTGCGGGGTGCAGCCTTTTGGGTAAAGGCAGGCACTCCGGTTTTGATATATCCTCTGGCCTTTTTTACGTACTTTACGGCTACCAGCCCCGCGTCCCGAAGATCGGCCAAATCCCGCTGCAGCAAACGCATATTATAAGGAAAAAACTCGCAGACAATACCAAACATGGTAATCTCACACCGGCACACACACTCATAAAGCCGCAGCTGCCGCTCAATGCGCGGCAGCCCGTTTGTATCCCCCATAAAAACTCTCCTCCTCTTACGCTTCCCTACCGGTGCGGAAATTTCTCCTTGCCTCCGCCACCTGCTTTCTAATCTTCTTTAAAAACCGCTCCCATACCTCCCCGCTCTCCGGGCAGATATCCAGGAAAATACTATCCGCGGTCAGCTCCCTAGGAAGCCCTTTCCTGGCCTCCAGGATTCCCTCCGCCCCGGCGCTTCTGTACCCTCTGAACAAATAGTTTTCCTCCAGAACCCAAAAAACACTGCCTCTCCGGTAAATACCGGCCAGGTGTAGCATCGGCTGTCCCTCTCCGGAAAGCAGCCTTTCCTGAAAATTCTTCTTCAGCTCCCATTTCTCCTCAATATAGCAATCCTCCCCGAAATGCTCCCGAAAATACTCCCAGGCCTGTTCCCTGCTGCCAAAGCCCTCTCTCTTCGTTACCTTCCTCTGCACTACCATACATAAATAGTCCATCCGCTCTTTCCTCCTACTATTTTGTTGTCAATGTGCGTCTTTGCAGGGAGAGTATAACACACGGGCTTCCCCATGAGCGACAGTAGTATGACGAGTCGAAACTTCCCGATCCTTTTTGTCCGGAAGCCATGAGAAAATATCCACAAGCCGCCGTTTGCCCCGTCATCCATATGACGTCCATCGAATCCTCTCTATGTTATACTGATGCCGACACCCCGTAAACTACACTGAAAAGGAGAAATTTCTATGGCAAATATCAAAACGCAGAACGCAAAGAAGATGGCAAAAATCCTGGAAACCGTTGGCCCCACCGGAGCCGTCATCAAAAAGTCCGGCGAGTGGGATCTGTCCGTCTATATCAACGATCAGGACGAAGACTCCATCCAGGTGGAAATGGCCGCCAGCAAGGAGCTTTACGGCGACCTGTTCCTAGATCCCCTCATGTTCATTTCCCTGGAAAAGAACCGCAAAGGGCAGATTATCCGGGCGATCCCTACCTTCTATCAGTCCGATAACCTGTTTCTGGGCAGAATGGAGATCCGAGAAAATGGCGCGATTTACATCAACGGGAAGCTTACAGAAACCGACCCCAAAGCGCTGGACGAAAAGCTGGAAAGCTGGCTTACCTCCATCGACCTGATCGGCTACTTAAGAGAGCCGGATGAGATCTGCTTCCATTAAATGGGGCAGCGAGGGGTGATCGAATCCTCCCGATACACGGGGCGGACGGGCCATTTCCCCTCGCCCCTCTGCGCCTAAAGCGTTCCCATCAGCCCTGCCGCCATGGTCATCCGCTCCATGGCTTTTTCTATATCGCGCAGACTGTATTCATCACTCCTGTTTTGATACCATTCCTCCATGATATCCCTCCTCTGTTCCACGGACATCTGTTCCAGAAAGCGGTTCCGCAGGGCCTCCCCGGCTCCTGCCAGCGCGGCGGCCAGAATCTTATCCGGAAGCTCCTCCAAGATCCGCTGAAGCCCCTCCGGCTCCATCTCCCCGAATCTTCTGTGAAAGGCGGCGCGGATCGCGGCCTCCCTTGGGAAAACGTACCTCACCCAGTCTTCGATATGGGCCTGATGCCTTTCCTGATCCTCTTTCGTCCAGCTTTCCCAGTAGTCATCGAAGTCCTCCAGCCAGCGTTCAGGCACCATCTCCCTGCAGAGAAGGTAATATTGTGTATGCCTGTTGCCCATATACAGATTTTTGCATCCCGTCACATAGAGGTTGGCGATGTACCATTCATATCCGGAATATCCGCTCTCCAGGATCCACCGGCAGGCCTTCCCCTCCCAGACATCGACCCCCGGAGCGTCCACGATTTCCTGCACCATGCCGATCAGCAGACTTTTAAGCGGAATTTCATTCTCTTCCTTCCAGTCCTCCGCGATTTCATCCAACGCCAAAAGTCCGGACTGTCTGGCCACAAATCTGCATGTCATGATATAGTGAAACGCCTCAGACACCTCCTCTTCATGCTCCGCAAACGCTTCCTCCGCATATTGCATAGCCCTCTCCCTTATAATTTCTTGCATCTGTTCCATATGCTCCCTCCTCATCTGTCATTCCGAAGCGGTCTTCCCAGCAGCTTTTCCATGGCTTCCCTTATAGTGCGGTCCCCTTCTTCCGAGTACGCTTCCAGCCCTGCCGCCCAGGCCATTCTTTTCATCCTGCTCTCCAGCATCTCCTCATCCCGCGGATAATACGCCGCCATCCACTGTTCCATGACGAGCATCTGTTCCTCCTCAGGGAGCTGTCCAAGCAGCCGCTGTCTGCCCTTGCTTCCTCCGTAGACGAAGGCGGAAGCCAGGTTACAGATCCTGTTTGTTCTCCGTTCCCAGCGGACGGACTCCTGCTCCTCCCCGGACAGCTCTTCCCAGCCGCAGATATCATCCTCCTCGCAGTCCGGCTTCATGAGCTTCTCAAACTCTTCCTCCGGCATGCTTTCCATGGCCTCCTGGAAAAGCTTAAAGAGGGAGATCTCCTCCACTGCCCGGTTAAGTTTCTCCTCCCGTTCTTCCATGATCCGTTCCATCGCCTTCCTTCGCTCCCGCGCCTGCTCCTGTAAAAGCTCCCTGCAAAAAAGGCCGTAATCCGTCTGTCCCTCCTTGGGGATATAAGGCTTCAGCGCCTTTAAAAAACGCTCCGCGTCCCGGCGTTCCCCCTCCAAGGAAGAGTCGTCGTCCATCCTTTGTCTGTTAAAAAGTTCCTCGAATCCAAGCAGATAAACAGCCTCTAAAAACTCCCGGAAATCCTGAAAACGATTGATCTTTGTCTGACTTTCCATAAGCCGGAGTTCGTCCCCCATTCCGTCGGCTCCCGCCTTTTCGGTCAGCAGCATCAGTCCCGTTTTCAGAAAATTTCTCAGAGGAATCTCCTGTTCCCCCATCCGCCATTTTCGCTCTTTCAGCTTGCTTTCCAGCTTCTGGGCCGTTTTCCTGCGGGCGCTTCTGTCATATTTCTCCCAGTCTTTCTCTTTTTCATCCGGAATCAAACGCTCAGAGTACCAGTACCGCTCCCTCGCAAGAGTCCGCCTGCCACTCCAGTTTTCCTCATTCTGGAGAAATTCCAGGCAGAAGCAGACTGTCCTCACCGCCGCGCAGACCTCCTCCCGGTGCCGCATAAAGGCATCCTCTCCGTATTTCTTTAATCTGCTCTCACAAGCAACATTTTCTGTCATAGCTCTGATTCCTCCTTTTCTCTGATTCTGCGGTTTTCCATGCCCTGTCTCACCGGAACCGTGGACGTACACATCAGTTCATACTCCCGGTGTTCCCGGTTCTGCACCCTCTCCCGTAGGTCATGCATCTGAAATATCTTGGATCTTTTGTCCGATCTATAAAATTCCCCGCTCGTCTCCATGGCAGCGATAGTGCGGGGAGCAGTCCACCACCACCCGCACCTTCATCCCCTCCAGATGAAACCGCTCCACAATCCTCTCCTGAAAACCGAAAAATCACATGCTTCCTCCTCCCCTACAAAGGAACAGATAAACCAGAAAATCCCCCGACACGGCCCCTCACACATAAAATATCCTCTCGTCCTCCAGCCGGATACAGGCCAAGCGTCCCCAGGGATCCTTCCTCCGGTAAGCGCACCCGCAGTCAATATCATAGAACACGCAGTCTTTTTCCTTATCATAATAACGGAATACCCGCCCCTCGTTAAAGGGGAACTCCCCCGGCAGGAAAGTAGGCGTATGGCCTGCCACCACCATTCCATGGGGCTTTCCGCCCAGCAGATATGCCTCCTCCCTGGCTTCGAGGTAAAACTCCTCTAGGGAGGAATACCCGGCCTCCAAAATATCCTCCACACGCTCCGCATAGCCCCCATGCACCACCACACAGGGGCGTTCCTTCACCTTCAGTTCATAGCACAGAGGCATATCCCGGAACAGGTCCATCCATCGGTACAGGTCCCGCAGGGTTGCCCCTTTTCTCTCCAAAAGAATGTGGATGGTACCGTAAAGGTCAAAATAACCGCCGGGCAGCCCCCTCTTCTTCATATAATAGCGCAGAGATTCATACAGGGCAAGTGCTTCCTTGGGAGAATCCAGGCCTGACTGAAGTCCCAGCTTTCGGTCAAGCCCCTCCATCAGCCCCACGGAGCGCGCAAACCCCTCGTCGTGGTTTCCCAAGAGCGCATACACATTTTCGTGTCTTTGCTCCAGCCACCGCAGCATCCGAAAGCTGTCCTTTCCCCGGTCCACGTAATCTCCGGCCAGAATCAGCCGGTCCGTCTTGGAAAATCCGACTTTATCCAGCATAGTCATAAACTCCTCGTAGCAGCCGTGTATATCGCTGATGACATAAGTATTCATGTCCTCCCCTCCCTTTTCTGCAAGTCTTTTATAGAATAAATCATATCATATCGTCTACCCGATGCGCGACGACAGTAAGACGGCTCTTGCCAGCCTGTTTCCCCCGGGATATAATAGTCGCAAAGAAAAAGGAAGCGACGGCGAAGCCGGCATTTACTTTTCCTGCGGCATTAACGAGAAAAGCAAATATATTCATGCAAAGGAGGCCACATTATGAATCCATATGATCCCACCGCTCTCATACATACCCTAAAGACCCATGAGGAGGTCTTTATCTGCGGTCCTTCCCGGGGCAGTAGCAATGAGAATCCGAACACACATCTCCGCGTATATGCAAACGGCGGGCGTCTCTGTGATATTCCCACTACGAACTCGTCTGAAATTCTTATCTCTTCCTTTCAGTATCTGCCTGAGGAAACTCAGGAAATGCTAAAGCAAAAAGAGAAATATAACATTGCTCTTAATAAAAAAGACGGCTCCCGGAAAGTGAAAAATGAAAAAAGAGAAGAATTCTTGATGAATGAAATGAATCTTCTGCTTGATGCCATAAAGAACAAATTCACCTCCGAAAAATCTTCCGAAGATAAATCCTCCAAAGATAAATCTCTCAAAGAGCGCCATAACCAAACCGTCATCGCCAGAAAGCACCGGGATTTTCAGGCCCATAAAAGGATCTTCACCGGTTTCGGACAATCCGCTCCCAGGGAATACCTCACCGTAGTCTGTGATTTTGAGACGACCATTCCCAAACTCTGGGGTCGCCCTGCCTCCTCCCATTTAAAGTCTCCGGAGAAAGAGGGGAAAAATTCAAAATGCGATCTTGTCGCTTTTTCCTGTACCCAAGATATTTCCGACCCCTGGATCATCTCCATCATAGAACTGAAATGCAACAAGCACGCTTGTTGGGACAAAAAAAGCGGACTGACGGCGCACGCCAAAGACATGGCCATCTACATGCCGGAAACCGAGGAGGTCCCTAATCGGAGCGATTGCATGACGGAAACCGAAGATGTCCCCAATCGGAGCGATTATATTCTGGAAATTCTCCGGCGCCTGTCCTACATGCTTCGCTACGGCCTGCTGGAAAACGTTCCGGATGGGCTGGAAGCGGTGGTAAACCGCCTGCTGCCCAAGTCCTGGACTGATCAGGAGCAGATGCGCCAAAGCCGGAAGAAAGTCCGCAGCCGCGACATAAGCCTACGCTCCTGTTTTCTGTTCACCGGGGATGATGACATCCGGGCCGATGATAACCAGACGAAACGCAGCCAGGATGCCGTCAAACTCTGCCAAGAAGCCGAATATCTCAAGGACCACCTGAAAAAGTATTGCTACCAGTTCCGAAAAGACCCATCCGACGTAGACCTCTCCGACATGGAATGCTGGGACTCCTTCTTCACCGGTTCCTGATCCTAATTGAGCAGGGAAGATTTATCGCGCGCTACTTTTTGCGGCATTTCGGGGGATCGATAGAAAACGTTTCCCAGAAGCGCTCATACGCAGCCTTCTCACCCTTCTTTTTCCGCATCCGGGAGATAACCTTCGCGATCTTTCCTAGGATCTTCTGTTCTTTCGGAAGCTCTTCCTTCGAGGCCGGGCGAAGCCAGTCCAAAACACTGAGTTCAAAGGCATTTAACCAATGATACCCCATCGACATAGCCGTAAGAAAAGCTTTCTGCCCGGACTCCCCATATTCTTTATATCCCATCCAGTTGTACCAGATTCCATTTCCATCCTGTTCCGCTGCCCACACCCCGAATATGGGCCGGGAAAACACAGGTCCTTCCAGCTTCACCAGATCCCCTGTAGCAAAGGGAAGGGAATAAGGTAGATGGGAAGTACCCCGGTCAAAATCCGAAAAGCCGACTATATACGCATGGGTCGTACAAAAAACGTCGTTTACCCGTCTTGCGGAACATTCAACCTCCTCCTTCGGCCCGTCTTTTTCCAACGTCCATTTCATAAACACACAGCTCTCCCAGCCGATTGTTACATACTGGGCCGCCCAATCCCAGGCTGCCTCATAGGAATAGAAAAGATGCGGCTCCTCGTAAAAATCCATCCGGCGCGGGTTGCTATCCTCGGCCATATCATAATCGCTGCAGAACGCCTGCCAGACCTCTCCCGGATTCTGTTTTCCCGGAGCCGCCGCCCTGTCCCGACCCTTCATCTGCCGGATCGCCTCCTCATAGAAGCTCTTGGCCTGGCCAAGCTTCTCCTTCTCCTCCTCTGTCTCTGCCCTCTCATACAGGATGGAAATGGCCCGGAGTTTATCCTCCACCGCTCGGTAAGCCTGATAAATGATGGCTGCCTGCTCCAGCAAAGGCAATGGGGGTTCTTTCTTCCAGGCTTTCCGAATCTCCGGGGATAAAATCCAGGAATAAATATCGAATTCGCCTTTTTTTGTCATTACAGGTCCCTCCTTTTTCCGTTCTCCAATTCCTCCACATAACGCCGTGCCCTCTCATACGGACCGGGACTCCCCTTGGGCCGTGAATCCTTCATGATCCGAGAAACAACACCTCCCTTATCCTCCTCCACCAGCCGGGAAAGCCGGGAGAGCCACCGCGCCTCCTTGGGAAGCCCGCCCTCACATTTTCGCAAAAACTGCCGAAAGGGCAGCAGGAAATCCGCCCCAAAAGTGATGGAAGCATAATCGTCCAGAGTGATTACCCCGATCCCCGTGTAGGATCCGCCATGCAGATAATCCGGATACAACAGCCACTGATCCGCTCTGTCAAAGCCCTTCTCCCAGGGTTCCGCCTCATTGACCAGAACACCCTTCAAAGAAGGAAAAAACGGATTCTCTGCCAACTCCACCAGCGTGCCCGATCCATAGGGCAGCTTGATATAATGGTAATCCCCAATTCCAAAGTTAGGGACTGTCCATCCCCCATATTCCTGATGCTCCGACAGGCAATAGAGGATCTCCCCTCGAAAATCCGTGACAAAACTCCACCTGTGCTCCAGCTCTTTTGTCGTACGGTCACAAAAACCATAGAGAACCCCGAAATATTCCTCCGGCTCTGCCTGGCACTGCTCCGCCCGTTCCAAAATCTGCCCCTTCAGACATTCGATCCCCGCCCCAGGCGCCCGGAAAATCCTTCTTCTTCCAAATTCCTCCCTGTGCCCATGATAAAAAATATCCGTTTCATAGAGTTCATGAACCATATGCTTTGTACGGCCAAGCTGCTG
Source organism: uncultured Lachnospiraceae bacterium (assembly GCA_910585995.1). Lineage (GTDB taxonomy): Bacteria > Bacillota > Clostridia > Lachnospirales > Lachnospiraceae > Hominiventricola. The sequence goes on along the minus strand of CAJUGG010000086.1, from coordinate 784 downwards.
CTTTAGATATTCTCCCGTATCCAGATAGCTCTCCAAATCCTTCAGAACCCCCGGATCCTTCTCCTCCTCCAAAAGCTTCCGCAAACCCTTAAGCTTTTCCCCGAAGGTTCGGTGAGGTGCCGAGAGAATACAGTCCATCTGCTCCCGGACGTCCAAAGGCGGTCCATGTGAAAGCCAATTCGCAATGTCTTCCACATAAATCCACTTTGATAAATCTATCATGCCTTCTCCTCCTCGAAAAATTGAACTTTGTTCGGCCTTCCTCTGTATGATAACACAGGACAGCTCCGGACAACGTCAATAGTGTGACGAGCCAAAAACTACCATATCCTTAAAAATTTATGCTTTTTTCATAAAAATAGAGAAATGGCACAATACACAAGAAGCCCAGTCATAACAAGATTTGTGATTTTTGCGTATTTTGAAGCTTGCATCACACAACTTACTTGTATATAATGAGATTTCTAACTCTGTCACAAATTTTATGAACAAATTCCAAGTTGGAAAGCTTCTTTTCAAATGTAACGCCGGAAAAAGACGAAATCCTATCTGCATCTGGTAAAGGAGTGCCGGAGTCTTTCCTATAATGCTTTGACTGCTCATGTATCCATTTCAAAACTATACCTGTATGAAAGCTTTTTCCACACAAAATAAAAAAAGCGCATGGATATTGATTTTCCTATACCATGCGCCTAAAATTACTGTTGCTATTCAATTTTAATCAGAGCAGCCTGTCAAGCGCTGGCTCTTTGGCATCATCATCGGCACCTAATGCTAAATATTC
>CAJUGG010000085.1 GCA_910585995.1 uncultured Lachnospiraceae bacterium | reverse complement strand
TCTGTCTGGAGTATTATTATTACTCATCTCTTTCCTCCTTGCGCGTAGCACTTCCTATTATAGTGAACCTTCATTTTAAAATCAATACACCTTCTGAGAAATTTTGTTTACTTTTTATAAAATAAATATAAAATGTAACCAACTTATGCTATAGTAGGAGTAGATCTAAAAAAAACAGATGGATTTTTTAATCCTGATAAGCTATAATGAAAAGAGTTTTTTAACATTGTACATTCAGTTAGCGGAGGAATCAACAATATGCCAGTCAAATACGTATTTGTTACAGGCGGAGTGGTGTCCGGACTTGGAAAAGGCATCACCGCAGCATCTCTCGGTCGTCTATTAAAAGCGCGCGGTTACAAAGTCACCATGCAAAAATTCGACCCCTATATCAACATTGACCCAGGAACTATGAATCCGGTACAACACGGAGAAGTATTTGTTACGGATGACGGAGCTGAGACCGATCTGGATCTTGGGCACTATGAGCGTTTTATCGATGAGAGCCTGGACAAGAACTCCAATGTCACCACCGGCAAAGTGTACTGGTCTGTGCTCCAAAAAGAACGCCGCGGCGACTACGGCGGCGGTACTGTACAAGTAATTCCTCATATTACCAATGAAATCAAGAGTCGTTTTTATCGGAATTTTACATCAGAGGACATGCATATCGCTATCATCGAGACAGGCGGCACGGTGGGAGATATCGAGAGTCAGCCCTTCTTAGAGGCGATTCGTCAGTTCCAGCATGAAGTGGGCCACGACAATGCCATTATCATCCATGTCACGCTGATTCCTTACCTGAAAGCTTCCGGTGAGATGAAGACCAAGCCCACCCAGGCTTCCGTAAAAGAACTGCAAGGTATGGGAATCCAGCCGGATATCATCGTATGCCGCACAGAGCACCCATTGGAAAAAGGCATCAAAGACAAGATTGCCCTTTTCTGCAATGTGCCGAAAAACAACGTCCTTCAAAATCTGGACGTAGAATATCTCTACGAAGCGCCTCTGGCTATGGAGAACGAGCACTTGGCACAGGTGGCCTGTGAGTGTCTCAACCTTCCCTGCCCGGAACCCAATCTGACTGACTGGACCGAGATGGTCAACAAACTGCGCCATCCCGTCACCGAAGTCAATATTGCCCTTGTAGGCAAATATATCCAGCTTCACGATGCCTACATCTCTGTGGTAGAAGCATTAAAACATGGCGGCATCGACAACCGGGCGGTCGTCAATATCAAATGGATTGACTCCGAACTGGTTACGGAAGAAAATGTCCAGGAAATGCTGCAAGATGTAACTGGCATCCTGGTGCCCGGCGGCTTTGGCGACCGCGGCATCGAGGGCAAGATCATGGCGATCCGCTATGCAAGAGAACACAAGATCCCATTCTTAGGACTTTGTCTTGGGATGCAGCTTGCCATCGTGGAATATGCCCGCCATGTAGCCGGATTAGAAGATGCCCACAGCATCGAACTAGACCCCAACACGCCATATCCCGTCATCGCCCTGATGCCGGATCAAAACGGAGTGGAGGACATCGGAGGCACTCTGCGCTTAGGTTCCTGTCCGTGTATCCTGAACAAAGAGTCCAAAGCCTACGCTTTGTATGGCTCCTCAGAGATTCACGAGCGCCACAGACACCGCTATGAAGTGAACAACGATTACCGCTCAGTCCTGACCGGACACGGCATGATGCTCTCCGGACTGTCACCAGATGGACGTATCGTTGAGATGATTGAGTTAACAGAACATCCGTTCTTTATCGCTACACAGGCACACCCAGAGCTAAAGTCACGGCCCAATCGGCCGCATCCATTATTTAAAGGTTTTGTGGAGGCTGCGCTGAAAAAAGAGGACGGCCCAGCAAGCGAGGGCGGCCGCCCCCTCCCCTAGTTACACCCCGTTAAATTTGATTCCTCTCTCCCCGATTTATTGACAAATGGGAGGGATTATGGTAAACTTTGGAACAAAGAGAACTTTTGACAAGATCGAAAACATTTGTATCTAAAGGGAGGAACTATCGTGGAGAGAGAGGATTACGAGGAGAAACTGTTGACGAAAGTCGCGTGGTATTATTATATTGAGGACTTTACGCAGCAGCAGATCGGAGAATATTTAGGCATCCCCAGGCTGAGGGTGAATCGTTTGTTAGACAAAGCACGCAAAAGTGGTTTTGTCCATTTTTCCATCCGGGACGGCAACAGCAAACGGATGCAGGCAGAGCTGGAACTGATTCAGAGATTTCAACTCAAAGATGCCTTTGTCGTCCCTTCTGCAGTGGATGAAAAAGATGTCAATGAGCGAATCGCACAGGCAGCCGCTATGTACATTCATGACCGGTTAGACGAATCCGGCTATATCAATATGGGGTACGGGGATACTCCCGGACGGATCTTAAACCATCTGGCTAACATGTCCGAATCGCCGGTCAATGTCGTCTCTTTGACAGGCGGTGTGAGATACTATCTTCCGAACGTACGTTCTAACGTATTTAACGCCAAATTACATCTGCTTCCAACCCCTCTTTTGATGAAAGATGCCGCCATGGTAAGCGCCATCGAAAAAGAACCCAGTGTACAGGAAGTAAGGAAGATGGCCACGTTAGCACAGATGACTATCATCGGTATCGGAAGTCTGAGTCCCAAAGCGACCACTATGACCAGCAATATTTTGAATCACACAGACTTTTTAACCCTCACCGAACAAGGTGCTGTCGGAGATATGCTCTGTCACTTTGTGGATGCCTACGGCAATCTGGTTCCTTCTGATCTGGAGAGCCGGCTGATCACCACTTCTTTGGAGACACTCAAATCACTGGATAATATCATCGGCGCCGCTGGCGGCTATTACAAGACAGAAGCGATCTTAGCAGCCCTCAGAGGCCACTACTTAGACATCCTGATCACCGACGAAGCCGCAGCTTATCGTATCTTAGAACTGATTTGACACAACTATCCGCAGGCAGCAAGCCAGATTCGGCCGCTGCCGCGGAATTTTTTTATCCCGCAGCCCTCTGCAAAAGCCACGTCCTGATCTCTTCCCTTGCCCCTTTCAAAGATCCCTGTACCATATTGGGTTTACCCCCGCCCTTACCCTGAAATCTCTGATTCATCTCTCTCACAAGTACGCTCACATCCACCGTCTTACTTCCTATAATATAGTGATATCCCCGCTCATCTGTCCCCACAAAAGCTCCACAGACGCCAGAACACCTGTTCATTGCATCATTGACAAAATTGCGGATTGCCACCGTATCCAGATCCTCCTCAAAGATACACACCAATCTCTCCTCTTTCCCAATCTCCATAAGCCTCTGCTTCAGATAGACCGCCTGCATCCGATTCAGATGTTCCTGTACCTTCCCCTGCTGTTCCTTAAGCCTGACAACCGCCTCCGCAATCCTCTCCGGTTTTGCTGACAGAGCCACTGATACCTCCGAGACACTCTGCTGCTTCTTACGATAATCCAAAAGCGCCCGCATCCCGCACACTATCGTTATCCGGCATCCCCCTCTATGCCGCTCACACCCAATTACCTTAATCAGTCCAATCTCCCCTGTCCGCCTCACATGAGGCGCACAACAAGCACAGACATCATACCCCGGAATCTTCACAATCCGCACCTGCCCCTCAATCTCGATCTTACTCCGATACTCCATCAAAGAAAGCTCTTCCCTAGAAGGATACAACACCTCCACCGCCACATTCTCAAACACCGCCCGATTCGCAAGCCCCTCCAGCTCAGACACCTGCTCCCAACTAAGCTCCCCATCAAAATCCAGCGTCGTCACATCCGCCCCCAGATGAAACCCCACATTCTCATACCCATATTTTCTATGCACCAACCCCGACAAAATATGCTCCCCCGAATGTTGCTGCATCCGATCAAACCGCTCCTCAAAATTCACCTTCCCCAAGACCCTCTCCCCAGTCTCCAAAGCCTCCCTCGTCACATGATACACCTCTCCTCCTCTCTCCCGTGTATCAATCACCTCCACTCCCCGTATCCATCCCACATCCCCCGACTGCCCTCCCCCTTCCGGGAAAAAAGCCGTCCGATCCAAGACCACCTCATAACCGTCCACATCCCCCTTCTTCCCTATCCTCTCCTCGCGCCGAAGCACCACCGCCTCAAACTCCCCCAAATAACTATCCTTATAAAACAATCTCTCCGTCATACTCTCCAGTCCTTATTAAAGTTCCGCATCCGCTGAAACGATGTCCCCACTCTGGAAGCATTTTCGGCTGCCTTCGCATCCAAAAACCCTTCCGGGCATCCTTCCAGCAGACGCTGTTTTAAAGTTCCGCATCCCCCGCCCTGCAACCAACAGGGGCAGGCGCAAGATGGGGCTTCTGGCCTTTAACAAAGAGTGCTGTGTAGATTGGAGCGGACAGGCGGCAGTGTTTGTATGAGCCAGACGAACACGTCCACGTGTCCGGCTGGAGCATACAAACACTGCCGCCTGTCCGATACACTCTATGCAGACCTTTGTTAAAGGCCAGGAGTCCCATCTTGCGCCTGACCCGTCCTCATCCCCCTCAGCAACTCATCCAGCGTCTGCCTCACCCCAAACACTTCCTTCAACTCCTCCACTTCCCTCCTCGCCTCCATCCTCACTGACTTCGGCATCACCGTCCTCACCCCGCGTATCAGCACATTCTTCGGCGTATGCGACAGATCCACAAACTCCAAAAGCTGTGTCTTATACCCACTCTCGATCAGCAGATTCCCCCGTATCGCATCTGTCATAAGCGCCGCTGTCCGCTCCCTCACAATCCCATACCGAGTCAGTATCGACAACTTCTCACTCTTCATCTGCGGATTGATCTCATGCTGACAGCAAGGCACTGAAAAGATCAGTCTGGCCTTCCACCGAATCGCATGATACAGCGCATAATCCGTGGCCGTATCACAGGCATGCAAAGAGATCACCATATCCACAGGTTCTCTGCACTCATACCCTTTGATATCCCCCAGCTCAAAATGCAGCTTCTCATACCCATAGCGCTTCGCCGCCCGATTACAGTTTTCGATCACATCTGCCTTCAGATCCAGCCCTGTAATCCATACATCCAGCCCCCGAAGCTCCACCAGATAATAATAGAGAATAAACGTCAGATACGATTTCCCGCACCCAAAGTCGATCACCCTGAGCGGCTGATCCTTTGGCAGTGCTTCGATCTCATCCTCGATCAGCTCCACAAACCGATTAATCTGCCGATATTTATCATACATGGAGCGGACTACTTTCCCCTCGGCGGTAAAGATCCCCATATCCACCAGAGGAGGGATTATCATTCCCTCCTCCAAGATATACTGTTTCTTCCGGTTATGTTCCCGTCTTTGCCTCGGTGCCTGAGCAACCATCTTTTTCTGATAGGTTGCTTTTCCACCTTTAGAGATCCGGATGATATGCTCTCTTTCTCCATCCCAGGCATTACACTGCCGAAACGCAGTCTCCAACGCATGCTGCAGATACTCCTTAGCCTCCTGTGGAGTCAGATTCTCGTGAAACACCTGTTTCTCTGTGTATTTCTCCGCCTGCCAGTCTTTTTGCAGACGCTGAAGCACAATCTTATGATAGATTCTCCCGCCCTCTGTCAGCCCTTTTTTCCCATTGCTTATGATCACTTTATAAGGCCCAGCCTGCCAGACAGCATCTACCATCTGCTGCAAATCCACATCTTTTTCATTTAATCCCATTCGTCCAACTGCTCCAGAAATTCAATCAGCTCTTTCTTGGTATCCGCGATCTGTTCCGCATCATAAGAATCCAGCGCATGTTCAAATTTTCTAAGCGCCTGCTCCGCCTGGACACGCTTCATGCCAAGGCTCTCCTCATAGACGCGCTCCCCTCTTAAGAGAAGGAATTTATTTTCTTCTTTCTCTCTTGGGTGAATCTTCAGATAAGCTAAGGTCTCTAAGCGCTCTTCGATCTCTTCCTCGCTCATATCCAGCCCCTTGTCCTTAAATACCTGACGGACTTTTTTGCCGCTGGAAACCACTTTGACTTCCACCTCCAGGATAGAATTGATATCATAGGTATAGGTGACATCCACTGCCTCTTCACCGGCTTTTGCCGCTGGTACATCGATCAAAAGTTCTCCGAGAGATAAATTGTTTACTGCAAAACGGCTCTCTCCCTGCAGGATATGCACCCGGATCTTATTCTGGTTATCCCGCACCGTATACAGCCGTTCTGTACGGCTGGCCGGAATGACGGTATTGCGCTCGATAATCGGCAGAAATACGCCATTTTCAAACCGATGTTCTTCGTATTCCCGCACGACTTCTGTTCCTAAGGTAAACGGGCAGACATCTGTTAAGATCACCTCCCGGATCCCCTCTCTTCTCTCTTTCATCGCTGCCTGAATCGCCGCACCAAGTGCTACAGTCTCGTCTGGATTCAGATTGGTATCCGGTATCATATGGAAGAGTTTTCCTGCAAATTTGCGGATCACCGGAGATTTGGTCGCACCGCCCACCAACACCACTTTATCAATATCCGACAGACGGATATGTGCATCCTTTAAGCTGCGCTTGACAGGCTGGCGGATCCTGTCCAAAAGCTCCTCACAAGCTTCCTCATAGTCTGAGAGTTCCACAGACAACGTATATTCTTTCTCATCAATATTACATTTCATCTCGGAGACCCTTGATTTGCCAAAGCCTAACTTACACAGCTCTGCCTGCTTACGGATATGTTTGCTGACCTTTTCATTTAATTGAAAACGGTTGATCTCCGAAAATTTATCATAGAACATGCGTTCTAATACTGCTGTAAAATCTTCCCCACCCAGGAAATTATCCCCGGCTACTGCATGGACTTCTAAGATCGTGTCATACAGCTCTAAGATGGACACATCAAACGTCCCGCCTCCTAAGTCAAACACCAGAAAACGAGCCTGTCCTTTCTGCTGCCACAGACCATAGGCGATGGCTGCCGCTGTGGGTTCACTGATGATCCGTTCCACCTTAAGCCCTGCCAGTTCACCGGCGCGCTTGGTCGCACGCCTTCTGGCATCGTTAAAGTAAGCCGGCACGCTGATGACTGCCTCTGTCACCTCTTCTCCCAGATGTGCTTCCGCATCTTCTTTTAGAAAACGCAGCACAAAAGAAGACAGCTCCTCCGCCGTAAATTCTTTGTCCAACAGAGAAAATTTCTTATTGCTCCCCATACTCCTCTTAAAGAGAGAAGCCCCGCTGCCCGGATAAAGCAGCATCCGTTCTGTTGCTGATTCGCCCACATAGATCTGTCCCTCTTCATCAATACTCACCACTGACGGGGTCATGGGTTTACCAAGCCTGTTGGGTATAATCTTCGGCCCTTCTTCCGTATAATATGCCACAAGACTGTTTGTTGTCCCAAGATCAATTCCTACTATCATTTATCTTCCCAACTCCTTACGCAGTTTTCTCACCATTTCATTCAGTTCCAAGTCAGAAGGGCAAAGACGCAATGCCTCTTCATAGTTTTCCAGCGCATTTTTCTTAAATGCTTCTCCTAACCCCAGGTAATATAATCCCAGATTGCGGTATCGTTCATAACATTCTGCGGATCTGCAGTGCTCACACCGATAACCTATACCCATCTGACAGAACATCTCATAAGCTTTTTCCATCTGCCCCATATAGAGGTAACATTCGCCCGCTCTGGACAGATGCAGCGGCCGTTTCGCCGGATAATCCAGATATACTTCCTCTGAATAGGCCTCTCCCAGATAGAGTGCCAGCGCTTTTTTCGCATGTTCTGCCGCTTTCTTTGGCTCCTTTGTCAGATAATAAGCTCTCGCCTGCAGCCGTTCATTAAAAGCACGCATATTCCTCGATGCATTCCAGCCTAAGTTTTCAAATCCATTATTGGCATTCTCCAGGAGTGCCAGTGCAAAGCTGTATTCAAAATATTGATTCAAGATCCGCTCTGCATAGTCCACATACCGGGCATAGGCATCATCATAGATGTTGGCACTTTGGGCTGCTTTTTTATAAAAACTTTTGGCCCGCTTTACTTTTCCCTGTGCAAACCATACATCCCCAATCTTCAGCAAATATTCTTTATCATCCCATTTGCAGCCTGCGGTCTCATAATACTTGATTGCATTTTTGTAATCTTTCTTATAATAATACAGATCTCCGATCTCTTCATAAAAGACTGTCCGCTCCGGATACCATTCCAGATCTTTCAGATAACACTCGATGGCTTTGTCATATTCTCCTAAGATCTCATAGCAGTCTGCCATATTGCTGTAAGGCAAGATACGCTTATCATTATTTTGGATCAGCATCTCTAAGGATTTCTCATACATGGCAATACTTTTTTCATATTCCCCCATATGTTTGTAACTGTAGCCGATGTTGTTATACGCAGCCCAGTCATCCGGGCGGTAAGTCAGCGCTTTTTCAAAATCTTCAATCGCCTTTTGAAGCTCCATCGCCGAGCGGTACATCAGACCTCTGTGCACCAGGATATAGCAGTTTTCCTGACTCTCCACTTCCCGATTGGCATAACACATGGCAGTACCATACTCTTTGGGATTATAAGTTCTTCTGTAGCGCTCCATATAGATATCCCCGATCTTCTCGTTGACATCTCTGTATTCTGCATCATATTCCACTGCCTTTAGAAAATGTGAAAGCGCTTCTTCCTCCTCACCCATCTCCAGATGGCAGCATCCGATCCCATAGTAATATCCGGCCGTATCGCAGTAATCTTCTTTCGCCGCCCGGTATGCTCCCATGGCCTCTTTATACTGCTCCTTCTCCCGCAGGATCTCACCCTTTACCATAAAATACTGGCCTCTGGACGGGTTCTTCTTGGATGCTTCTGCAAGATGTGCCAGCGCTGTATCCAACTGATTATTATCCCAGTAGAGCAGCGCAATCTCATATTCAATCTCCGACAGATCCTCGATATCGGTCTCTTCCGGATTGAGAGAGACCTGAAGGTCCTGTAAGATATGCATAGGCTCTTCCCGGTCTTCTTCTGTCTCCGCCTGATTGCGAAGCACTTTTACCTGGTAGAGCTTCATCTGGTCGCTAAATTCCACCTGATTTTCCACTGCCCGGTCGATCACCTGTTTGGCATCCTCATATTGGTGATAGATCAAAAACACCTTTACAGCGTACAGATAAGGCTTATAGAATCCGGCGTATATGTCAATGGCCTGGTAATAGTTATCCACCACGGCCTGTGGATTGCGCATCTCATAATAGGCCTCCTGGCGTATCAGATAGGCCGGATAATAACCTGCATCCTGCGCGAGAATCTCATCACACTGGTCAACCGCCTTTTCATATTCTTCTTTTTCCATATAGGCATGGGCCAAGTTGTCCATGGCGCCAAAACGCTCCGAAGTATCCGCTGTCACCTCTTTTGCTTTGGTCAGCATCTCGATGGCTTCGTCATACCTTTTCTCTTTTGCCAGACAGTATCCCAGCATCAGATAGGCCGTTCCTTTTCTGCCGATACGTTTTTTCGACTCCTCGCTTCCATCATCCACCGTCTCCAAGATCAACTTAAGCCACAGACGCAGTTCGCCAAGAGCCTCTTCATTTCTGCCAAGCGCAGCCAGTACCCGGCCTTTTAAATTATGGTAGCTGTAGTAGATGTCCTCCCCTGGCGTGATCTGATCCAGCACCTGAATCGCACCTTCTGCATTTTTATTCTGGTACTCGCACCAGGCAACTTCCAGACGCAGAGCATCTTTTTCTTCTTCACTTTCCAGTTCTTCGATCTGTCTGTGATATTTTTTTAACAATAACTGATTGGCCTTGTCGATAAATTCATCCGCTCTCTGTCCGGAACCATCCTCTTCCCAGATATCCAAAGCCATCTCTTTGGCTTTCTCAGCGGTATCTTCGCTCTCCAGATAATAGCGAATCATCCCAATGCGACATCCATAAGCCTCCGGAACCCGGTTCCAGCAGGCAAATGCTTCTTCTTTCTCGCCATTTTCCCAGTAGACATTTCCGCCCTCAGAGGCAATATACCCATCATCCTGGTAAGCCTCCAAGAGCCTCTTAGCGATAGAAAGCGCTTCAGAAAGCGCGCCTGTATCCCGCAGACACTTCATCCGCTCCACATCCTCCCACGGATACCATACGCCATAAGCCGGCATCTGTGAAAGCTTCTCTTTCATCTTATCCCATTCCTGCTGGTCACACAGCTCTCTAAGCTCCATATAAGCCCGGATATATCCATCCACATTTACATCAGCCATCTGTACCGATGCATCTCTTAGCTTCATGCGGTAAAACCTGATAAAATAATCATTCTCCGTATAATGCTGGGCATAGGAGAGAAAATCTGCCGGATACCGCTCTTTTAGCTCCTCCTGATCTTCCACAAACTGCAGTTCCCGGTTCAGACACTGCCAGACTTCCTTTGACAGATAAAAATGCCCCATCAGATATTGAAACAATGCATCTCTGGCATCCAACGACGTATCCAGGCTCTGACACACCTCATCTGCCAGCAGAGTCTCCCACTCCTCTACACACGCACGTCTTTGAAAATTACTGTATACCTCATTCACCCGGTCCAGCCACAGATCAATTTCTGTCTTCTCTTTTTCCTCTTTTGATGCCTTCTCTTCTGCCTCCTGAAGAAGCAAAAGCGCCTGTTCATAGGCCTCCCGAAGCTGCCTGAATCCTTCTGGATCGTCTTCTGGATTAGTCTCTTTTAATATTCTCATATAAGCTGCCTTGACAGCCCTCTCGTCCTCTAATTCTTTCAATCCCAAGATATGAAATACAAGCTCTTTTTCCATAAACTATCTACCCCTTTACTCTAGCAAAATGGATGTCTTTTGACAGTATACCACTTTTCGGACAAAAAGGATAGAAGGGAATTGCAAATTACAAGAAAAGCCCGCCTTATGGCGGGCCAATGTTTACTTCATCCCTGCGACGCGGTCAAATTCCTCTTGTATCTCCGCTGCCGGCGGCGCCGTCAGAAGACTTACCACTACATTTACCAAAAGTGCCACCAAAAATGCAGGCAAGAGTTCATAGATCCCTAAGATTCCACCCATTGGTCTTATCAGGAATTTCCAGACAAATACCATCACGCCGCCGCACACCATACCGGCTAAAGCTCCCTGCATATTAGATCTCTTCCAGAACAGCGCCAGCAGTACCAGAGGCCCAAAAGATGCCCCAAATCCTGCCCATGCAAAGGAAACGATCTGAAATACAGAACTGTTGGAGTCTCTCGCGATAAACACACCGACCAAAGCGATCAGAAGCACTGTCACACGCGCTACCAGCATCCCCGTCTTTTCATCCATATCTTTGACAAACACTTCTTTTAAAATGTTTTGGGATGCACTCGAAGACGCTGCCAAAAGCTGTGAATCTGCCGTAGACATCGTCGCTGCCAGAATACCCGCCAGGATCACACCAGCCACCAGCGCTGCCAATACTCCATGCTTAGAGATCAGATTCGCAATCGTAATAATCACGGTCTCTGCATCCTCAAGAGCGGGCAGAGAACCTGTACTTGTCATGGCATTGCCGATCACGCCAATCATAATCGCCACGGTCATAGAGATCACCACCCAGACAGAAGCCACTCTTCTAGAGAGCGCCAGCTTTTTAGAATCTTCAATCGCCATAAAACGCAGCAGCACATGAGGCATCCCAAAGTACCCCAGGCCCCAGGCCAGCATAGAAGCGATGGTCAGTGCCCCATAAGGAGCTGCGGTCCCGGTAGACGGATCGTGAATCTGAACCAGGCTGAAATATCCTGCCATGGACTTGGCATTGTCAATCACTGCCCCAAGGCTCCCCACATTGTTAATCCCAAATCCAAATACCACCACGATCGCGATGGTCATAATAATACTCTGTAAAAAGTCAGACGTACTTGCCGCCAGAAAACCGCCCAGCGTAGTATAGGCCACAATTACCACGGCACTGATCAGCATCGCTGGGATATAATCCCATCCAAACAGACTGGAAAATAATTTCCCGCAGGCTGCAAAACCAGAAGCCGTATAGGGTACAAAAAATATAATAATCAGCATTGCTGCAATCACCGACAAGATCTTTTTCTCATCCCGGTAACGGTTGGAAAAAAACAGCGGAAGTGTCGTCGCATTGCCGCATGTATGCGTATAATGGCGAAGCCTCTTTGCCACCACCAGCCAGTTGATATAGGTTCCGATTGCCAGCCCGATCGCCGTCCAGGCAGCGTCGGCAAGTCCTGTCACATACGCCACACCCGGCAGCCCCATCAAGAGCCAACTGCTCATATCCGAAGCTTCTGCACTCATGGCTGTCACAAAAGGTCCCAGTTTTCTGCCTCCCAGATAAAAATCATCGGTCGTCTGGTTTTTCTTTGCCAGCACCGCTCCGATACCGACTACTACTGCCAGATATGCCACGATTGCCAGCAGCATTAGTACACTTGTAGATGCCATACTTCATTCTCCCTCACATTCTCTTTTTTTCTGATAAAAAATCTCGGATTTACACACCACTTATGCATTGTATCACACCTTTTACCAGAACACAACGCAGAACAAAGTACAGACTTCATTCTAGTTATTCGTCTGTTTTTCGTCTGTAGCCCGCAGACCGCAGATCATCATAGGCAGCTTTTTCGCCGCATCCTCCGACAGAGAATATTCTCCTTTTCTTAAACACCATTCATAGAGAAGCGCCCGTTCGCACATGGCATAATAGTGCACCATCTCCCCCACACTCCACTCTTTTGTCAGTTCTCCCCGCTCCCGTCCTTTGGTCATGATCTTGCGCAGCAATTTATAATACGTGCGCCCATGATCTAAAAGAGGTCTCTCGCCTCTCGCGGTCAGTTGTGTGGAATAAAGCCTTGTCAAAAGTTCCATATTGATCGACTCCTCAATCATCAATAAAAGCTCCTGATTCAGATACAACAGCGCCTCATAGCAGTCCATATCCTCCGTAATCGTCGGCTCTAATTCTTCATATTTTTCATCCATCCGATAGGCCAACGACCCAAGCAGTGCCTCTTTTCCTTCAAAATAATGATAAAAAGAACCTTTGGAAGTCTTAGATTCTTCGATAATCTCCTCAATCGTGGTATCTTCATACCCCTGCTCATAAAATAACTTCCAGGCTGCGGATACGATCTTACTCTTTGTCTTTTTACTGTTTTTCTTTGCCATGCCTTCTCTCCTTTTAGCCATCCTGGCTTCATTATAGAAAATCCTTATCAGAAATACAACGAAATTTCTATTGTACTTTTGAAAAAAATCGAGTATCTTTAGAAAGAAAAACCGAAAGGAAATACAGCTATGAGTACAAAAGAACAAACAGAGACTGCCGCCCACCACGCAATGGCTGTCGTAGGCGGTTTTATGGGAGTCTATGCCCTGATGACCAGACATGAGACCTTTGGCTCTTCCGAGACTTCCAACCTGATCTATCTGACCCTTGCCGGACTCAACGGTTCTTTTTTCTCCTTTGCCATCCGTCTTGGAGCCACCTTGTGTTATATTTTGGGCATTGTCTTTGCCACTTTAATACCAAAATATCTGAAAAAATGGGATTTTCGGTATCTCTCCATTGGCATTGATGCCGTCGCCTGTCTGGTCCTGGGTGTGATCCCAAAAGGCGTCGATCCGGTGCTGGCACTTTACCCTATGTTTTTTGCCACTTCCATCCAATGGCTTGCCTACACCCAGGCAGCCGGCTACAACAGTGCGACCATCTTTTCCACCAATAACTTAAGACAGTGCTTTGCCGGACTGACAGAATATCTCCACAGCCAGGAAAAAACATACTTTCAAAAGTTTCTCTTTTATGGAGGCACGCTGGTCTGTTTCCATGTGGGAGTGATCTACTGCTGGTTCTGTATGGAACTCTGGGGAATCAAAAGCATCTATGCCTGTCTGCTTCCGCTTACAAGCGCACTGATTGCCACCATCCGGGACACACAAAAAAAGTAGAACTTTTCTTATATTTCTATTGTGCTTTTTCCTGGAATCATGTATCTTAATCAGTAGAAAAATCAGAAAACCATCACCATTTAGAGAAAGGATTGTCTATGGAACAAACACATTCAATCATGGATATTTTTGGAACTAATGTATTTAATGATAAAGCGATGCGCCAATATCTGCCTAAGAGCATCTACTATGAACTGAAAAAGACCATCGAAGGGCGCAAAGAACTGGACCCCGCGATTGCGGATGTTGTGGCCGCCGCCATCAAAAAATGGGCGATTGAAAAAGGAGCGACCCACTACACCCACTGGTTTCAGCCGCTTACCGGTTTTACCGCTGAAAAACATGATTCTTTTATCACGCCGCCCAAGGAGGACGGGTCTGTCTTGATGGAATTTTCTGGTAAAGATCTGATCAAAGGAGAGCCGGACGCTTCTAGCTTCCCTTCCGGGGGTCTTCGGGCTACTTTTGAGGCAAGAGGCTATACCACCTGGGACTGCACTTCTCCTGCTTTTGTCCGGGAGGACGCAGCGGGCGTGATCTTATGTATCCCCACTGCCTTTTGTTCATTTACCGGAGAGGCTCTGGACCAGAAAACCCCTCTTCTGCGCTCCATGGAGGCCATTCAGGAGCAGTCGCTTCGCCTCCTTCGGCTGTTTGGCAATACCACCACGCAAAAGGTGACGCCTTCTGTGGGTGCCGAACAGGAATATTTTCTGATCGACCGGGAGAAATACCTGCTGAGAAAGGACTTAATCTATACTGGACGTACGTTATTCGGCGCCATGCCTCCCAAGGGGCAGGAGCTGGATGACCACTATTTTGGCACGATCCGCCAGAAAATCGCTGCCTATATGCGCCAGGTCAACGAGGAACTCTGGAAGATGGGCGTCCCGGCCAAGACCCAACACAACGAAGTGGCTCCGGCACAGCACGAGCTGGCTCCCATTTATGCAGAAGCCAATGTGGCTGCGGACCACAACCAGATCATGATGCAGACGCTTAAACGTGTGGCCAACCAGCAGGGGCTGGTCTGTCTGCTGCACGAGAAGCCCTTCGCAGGAGTCAATGGCTCCGGTAAGCACAACAACTGGTCTTTGACCACAGACGACGGACAAAATCTCTTAGACCCAGGCAAACGCCCGCATGAAAACCGCCAGTTTTTATTGATTCTGGCATGTATCTTAAAAGCGGTGGACACCCATGCCGACCTCCTCAGAGAATCCGCTGCCAATGTGGGCAATGATCATCGTCTGGGCGCACACGAGGCACCGCCTGCCATTATCTCGGTCTTTCTTGGGGAGCAGTTAGATGACGTGTTAGAGCAGCTCTTAAGTACAGGAAATGCAACGCACAGTTTAAAAGGCGGCAAACTGCATACAGGGGTACGCACCCTTCCAGATCTGCCAAAAGATGCCACAGACCGGAATCGTACTTCTCCATTTGCGTTTAACAGCAATAAATTTGAGTTTCGTATGGTGGGTTCTAGGGATTCTATCGCGCCTTCCACTGTGGTGATCAATACGATTGTGGCAGAGACGTTCGCAGATGCATGTGATATCCTGGAAAAAGCAGAGGATTTTGATACGGCACTTCACGATCTGACGATTCAGTATCTGGCAGAGCATCATAAGATTATCTTTGGCGGAAATGGATATGCGGAAGAATGGGTTGCAGAAGCAGAGCGCCGGGGACTTCCGAACTTACGTTCGATGATCGACGCGATTCCTGCATTGGTGACGGAAAAATCCATCCAGATGTTTGAGCGCTTTGGAGTGTTCAGTGAATCGGAGCTTTATTCTAGGGCGGAGATTAAATATGAGACATACAATAAGGCGCTGAATATCGAGGCGCTGACGATGATCGATATGGTAGTAAAACAGATTATCCCGGCGGTAATCGGATATACGGGGACGCTATCGGGGATCGTACAGTCGATGAATGCCATCGGAGTCAGTGCGACGGTGCAGACGGAGGTGTTAAAAGAGATCAATTCGTCCCTGCATGAGGCAAATGGGGCGCTTAAGATCCTGCAGGGTGTTACTAAGGAGGCGATGGGGATTGCGGATAATAAAGTGCGGGCACATTATTACCGGAATTATGTACAGCCGGCGATGGAGGCGCTGAGAAGGCCAATTGACAGGTTGGAGATGTTGGTTGATAAAGAAGTGTGGCCGATGCCGTCTTATGGGGATTTGATGTTTGAGATTTAGCGACGGAGCAGCCGCCTTGAGAGGTGCCCGGCTTCTCGGTCCGCTGTCGGCATAGAATGTATCGGGGCTGCCGCAAAACGGGGCTTGGCTCGACAAATGTCTGCATAGAATGTATCGGACATTCACTCGATTTTGTTCGCCTCATTCGGACACTTTAGTGTCCGAATGAGACGGACAAAATCAAGCGACTGTCCGCTCCAATCTACACAGCACTATTTGTACAAGCCAGGCCCCGTTTTGCGGCAGCCCCGATACATTCTATGCCGATAGTGGACCAAGAAGCGGACACCTCTCAAGGCGGCTGCTCCTGGGATTCTAAGACGGGAGAGGGAAGATAGAAAAGTTAAGACGAGAGGGTTAGTATGTGAGCCATTCGGGAGGGAGGACTAGGGGCTGGCCGATGGAGAGGGTGTTGGGGTTTTCTAAGTGGTTGTAGGCGGCTAACTCTGGGTAGCGGGAGGGAGTGCCAGTGTAGGTTTTGGCGAGGGCGCTTAAGGTATCGCCGGAGGCGATGGTCAGGTGGGCGGGGAGGGGGATGAAGTTTTCTAGGACTTCTTCGGCAAAGGACAGGGAGGGGCGGTAGTTGTTGTCTTGGGTGGTGAAGAGGAGGAGGTAGTTGGCGGTGTAGTCATTTGAGAGGGGGAGAGCTACGATGTTGTCTACCATGCCGCCTGCTTCGCGGACGGCGGCGAAGGCCAGGTAATCATCGCGGTAGTGGAGGAGGTATGGGTAGGAGTCTAAGCGTTTGAGGGGAGAAGAGCTGTGGGTGAAGTGACAGTCATCGGCATAGCTGTGGGAGGGGTGCAGCCAGTGAGCGCCTGAGAGACTTAGCCAGGCTTCGTGGACAGCGTCTTTGTCGGGAGAGTCACAGAGGCGGATCTCATTGTCTTCTAAACGCATCAGCCAGACCTGGCAGGGATGTTCCTGGGGAGAGGAGATCTTTTTTTCCAGGCAAAGGGCGTAGGGGGAAACTTCTTTGAGGGTGTAGCCTTGAGGAGCTTTTAGATAGAAGTCTTCACACAGCCACCTGTCCTCCTGATCTTTGGTTAAAGGGGACTCGGTCAGATCTAAGGGACGGATAGGGAGTTTTTTTTGGGCTTCTTCTAAGTCAAATCTCCAGTTGTTGGCCACGTAGGGGACTTCTTCTTTGTGTCCTTTCCAGAACATCAGTTCTTCTTCATTGAGTTCCATCACGCTCTCATGGCGCATATGGCCGATAGCGGTGTCCGGGAGGGTGACGCAGTTTTGGACAGTATTGATCCAAAAGAGAGTGTTGCCAGCAATAGCATAGGTGGCTTCTTCTCCTTCTTCTAAGATCGAGATCTTACCCGTGTTATAGCAGTTCAGGATCTCATTCCAGCCCATATCCCCGCAGATCCCAGCCGCCATAGCACACTCATACCACTCCGGTTCTTCCGGGTAGATATAACCCCTCTGATGTTGAACCGTCACAGCACCCTCATTTCCGCAGTCATAGATATTGGCGCAATCATTCCTGGCACAGATCCCTCCGGCTTTCCAGGGCGCAGTGATGGTACCATAGTTGACGCAATCCTCAATCACCGGAACGATTGGGTCCTCTTCACTCTCTCCCTCCAGCACTTTACATTTACTAAGACCAGCAATCCCCCCTGCCCCATAATCTCCAGTCTCTGCCAAGCTAACCATAGCATAATTCCTGCAATCTTGTATCGTCCCACGGTTGATCCCCGCAAAAGCACCCGTATAACAATCGGTTCCCGTCAGATTGCCCTTCGTCTGACAATGTTCTATCGTACCATAATTCATCGCGCAGAACATCCCAACCCCATACTCCTCAATCCCCCAAGTAAGCTGCTTCGCATCCAGCGTCAGATTACGGACGACCGCCTCTCTTTCCAGCGAGACAAACATCCCATTTCCTCCATCCTCAAACCAAGTAATCGTATGCCCATTCCCCTCAAAAGTCCCCGCATAGTCCAAAATTGCCTGACGAATATACGGATGCCCATCAGCATTGCGATATTTTACAATCCGATACTTTAAAAACGGCAGCTCTTTCACCGTCCCATATCTCGCCTCCGACAGATCAATATCCGCCATCAAAGCCGCATCCACAGCCGTAGCCTCAAGACTAGCCGCTGCTTCCTTATACGCCCGGTTCACATACCCGACAAACCGCGCATAATCCTCCTTTTCATAAATCAAAAACACCCCATCCTGATAACAAGGGTCCTCCTCTATCGACTCATACAACGGATCATACCCCTCCAAATACCACTCCCACCCCACAACACACAGCCCAGCCAAAAGAAACACAACCGCCAATCCCTTTCCCCATCCCGTCATTCCCCCAATCCCTCTCATCCATCCCAACAACCTCTGTCCTCTCATTACATCCTCCTCCAATCCTCTCTCCTTCCCTACACTCTACCCCCTCCCCGCATCAAACTTGCATCACCCCTAACCCACTAACCTCCCTGCCTTCCAACCAGGGTGAGCCGCGCAATGTCGCTTAGAAGGCGGCAAAATGGAGTCTCCTAATTTGCATATACAATCTGGTATCACCCTCCCCTACCTAATCTCCGCAGTTCTCCCCGCCTTCCAACCCTAGGGTGAGCCGCGCAATGCCGCTTAGAGGGCGGCAAAATAGGGCGTCCTGATTTGCACAAATAGTGCTGTGTAGATTGGAGCGGACAGTCTGGTTATTTTGTACGCCAGAGGCGGACACTCGTGTCCGAATATGGCGCACAAAATAGCCAGACTGTCCGATACACTCTATGCAGACATTTGTGTAAGTCAGGGCGCCCCATTTTGCAACGCCCTCTAAGCGGCATTGTGCGGCTCACCCGTCCCCCTTCATTTTTTCTGCGGCATCTGCGCCAACACAATCGCCAAAAACATCAGCCCACACCCAAACAATTCTTTCCCGCTCAGCCTCTGTCCCAAAATCACCCATCCTGCCAGTACCGAAAACACCGACTCCAGGCTCAATAAAAGCGACGCCACTGTCGGATCTGCATTCTTCTGCCCCAGAATCTGCAGCGTATAAGCCACCCCGCAGGACATCACCCCCGCATACGCAACCGGCATCCAAGCCGCCAGGATATCCATGATCTGTGGCCTTTCAAATAATAACATAGGAACCCCACAGACCACCCCTGCCGTCAAAAACTGGATCGCTGACATCCGCACCCCATCCACCAACGGCGAAAAATGATCGATCACCAGGATATGAATCGAAAATACCAGCGCACAGATCAGCACAAACAAATCCCCGATTCCCAAGGACAGTTTTTCCGTCATACACAAAAAATAAAGCCCTGTCACCGCAATCACCACGCATAACAGGATCAGAGGGCGTATCTTCCGCCCCAGGAAAATCCCCAGAATCGGCACCAGCACAATATACATCGCTGTAATAAATCCCGCTTTTCCCACCGTGGTAAACAAGATCCCAAACTGCTGCAGGCTGCTGGCCACCGCCAGCACTACCCCGCAGCAGATTCCTCCCGTCACCAGGGTCTTGGTATCCCCTCTCTCCTTCCTAATCTGCGCCTCACTTACCCCGCTTTTTTTCTTCCATCGATCCATCAGACCAATCACGGGCAGCAATACCACACTTCCGATCAGGCACCGTACCGCATTAAACGTAAAAGGTCCCACATAGTCCATACCCACACTCTGTGCCACAAATGCACAGCCCCAGATCAGGGCTGTCAAAAGCAGCAGGATATTATTTTTCATTCGTCCATCTTTCCTCTCTCGTTAGTATCTCCAGCAATTCTTTGGTATCATCTGCAATCCAGACTGCCCCCAGATCCTCTAGAAGTTTCCTCTCCCGAAATCCCCAGGACACCGATACACAAGGAATCCCACAATTTTTTGCCGTCTCGATATCCACTTCAGAGTCTCCCACATAGATACACTCCTCTAAAGATACTCCCAGGACCTTTGCTGCCTGCTCCACCGTATCCGGAGCCGGTTTTCTGCGGATTTGATCGGATTCACCAATGGCTACCCCAAGCAAATCTGCAAACATACGTTCTGCCAGATCCTTAACGGCAAAATCCGGTTTGTTGGACACTACGCCCATCGCATATCCTCTTTCCGATAACGTCCGCAACAGTGTCATGATACCTGGATATGGCCCTGTATGGTCATTCAGATGTACCCCATAATGGACCTTAAAAGCCTGGATACAGTCTTCAAAATGCTCATTTTCTTCCCCTCCCGGTACGGCGCGGCGCATCAGATTGCGTGCACCGTTGCCTACAAACCGCCGGACTTCCTCCATCGTCCTTGTGGGAAATCCATACTGGGTAAGCGCCGCATTGGTACTGTGATACAGGTCTTCTAAGGTATCTAACAAGGTTCCGTCCATATCAAATAAGATTACATTTCTCATGACAGTTCAAAAGCTCCTGTGTATAACTGATAATATTTTCCCCGTTCTGCAAGCAGAGACTCATGGTCTCCGCGCTCGATGATCCTTCCCTGTTCCAACACCATAATCACGTCTGAATTTTTTATGGTGGACAGCCGGTGAGCGATCACAAAGACGGTTCTTCCTTTCATCAAGCGGTCCATCCCATTTTGTACGATGGTCTCTGTCCTGGTGTCGATACTCGAAGTCGCTTCATCGAGAATCAGCACCGGCGGATCTGCAATGGCTGCACGGGCGATGGCCAAAAGCTGCCGCTCTCCCTGAGACAGACTGGTGCCGTCCGCGCTTAACATCGTATCATAGCCCTGGGGCAGTTTGGTGATAAAATAATGCGCATTGGCCAGTTTGGCGGCTGCAATCACCTCTTCGTCTGTGGCATCTAACTTACCATAACGGATATTGTCGGCAATGGTTCCGGTGAACAGATGGGTATCCTGCAGCACAATCCCCAGCGATCTGCGCAGGTCCGGCTTCTTAATCTTATTGATGTTGATGCCGTCATAGCGGATCTTGCCATCCTGGATATCATAAAACCGATTGATCAGATTGGTAATCGTCGTCTTGCCGGCGCCTGTAGCACCTACAAAGGCAATCTTCTGTCCTGGATTAGCATACATCTTGACATCATGCAGGACGATCTTCTCATCATCATAGCCAAAATCCACGCCATCCAGAATCACATCTCCCTGAAGCTTCTGATAAGTAATCGTACCTTCTGCCTTATGTGGATGCTTCCACGCCCAGATACCTGTCCGTTTTTCAGATTCTTTCAGCGTGCCGTCTGCCTCTTCTGTCACATGAACCAATGTCACATAGCCATTGTCCACTTCCTCCGGCTCATCCAGCAGATCGAATATACGTTCGGCCCCTGCCAATGCCATTATGATGGAATTAAACTGCTGCGACACCTGTGTAATCGGCATATTGAAACTTCTCGTAAGCTGCAAAAAGGATGCCAGCGCGCCCAGTGTCAGATGACCGATTCCATTGATCGCGAGGAGCGAACCAACCGCCAAAGTCAGCACATAGTTGATATTTCCCAGATTGGCCATCACCGGCATCAGGATATTGGCAAACGTATTGGCATTTTTCGCACTCTCAAACAATTCATCATTGAGCTTATAAAATTTTTCTTTGGATTCTTCCTCATGACAGAAGACCTTGACTACCTTCTGTCCTTCCATCATCTCCTCGATATAGCCGTTCAGCGCTCCTAGCGACTTTTGCTGCTGGATAAAATACATCCCGCTTCGTCCGCCGATAAACCGCACTGCCCGGACCATCACCAGCACCATCAGGATGATTAAAAAAGTCAGTGGCACGCTTAAGACCAACATCGAGATAAAGGTGCTGACAATGGTGATCGAAGAACTCATCATCTGCGGGATACTCTGACTAATCATCTGACGCAGTGTATCTGTGTCATTGGTGTAGCAGCTCATAATATCGCCATGGGCATGAGTGTCAAAATATTTGATCGGAAGCTTTTCCATATGGAGAAACATCTCATCCCGGATCTTCTTTAAGACTCCCTGTGTGACACTGATCATGATCCGTGCATAGAGAAACGTCGCCACAGTACCCGTATAATAGATACCTGCCATCACAAAAAGTGCGTGCAGAAGCGGTGTAAAACTAGGATTGCTCTCTCCTAAAAAGGGCAGGATATAATCATCGATCAGCCTCTGCAAAAACAGATTGCCCATCACAGCAGTCAAAGAACTGATGGCAATGCTGATGATCACCACTACACAGTGAACTTTATAATCTTTCCATAGATAACCCAGCAGACGCTTCAGGGTCTTGCCAGGATTTTTACTCCCCCGGCCACCATGCATCCTGCCTGGGCCTTTGTTTGTCTTTGGATTACTCATCTTTACCCGCTCCTTTCTGCTGTAATTCATAGATGTCCCGGTAGATCTCATTGTCTTTTAACAATTCTTCGTGAGTCCCAAAGCCTACGATCTCACCTTGATCCAGTACCAGGATCCGATCTGCATCCTGCACAGAAGAGATTCTCTGAGCGATGATCAGCTTGGTGGTATCCGGGATCTCCTCTGCAAACGCTTTTCGAATCAGAGAGTCCGTCTTGGTGTCCACAGCACTGGTGGAATCATCCAGAATCAAGATCTTAGGCTTTTTTAAGAGGGCACGAGCAATACATAGCCTCTGCTTCTGTCCTCCGGACACATTGGTTCCGCCCTGCTCAATGTAGGTGTGATACCCTTTGGGCATCTTTTCGATAAATTCATGGGCCTGTGCCAATTGACAGGCATGTTGACATTCTTCTTCTGAGGCTTCTTTATTGCCCCAGCGCAGATTTTCCAGAATCGTCCCAGAGAACAGCACATTTTTCTGAAGTACCATCGACACCTCATTTCTAAGAGTCTCGATATCGTACTCCCGCACATCCCTGCCGCCCACCTGTACAGAACCATCCAGCACATCATACAGACGCGGGATCAACTGTACCAGTGTGGATTTGGAACTTCCGGTTCCCCCGATAATCCCGATGGTCTCTCCGGCCTGTATCTTCAGATTGATATCCCGAAGCACACATTTTTCCTTGTCGTCGCTATAGGAGAAGTTCACATGGTCAAACACAATCGAACCATCGTTCACTTGCATCATTGGATGCTGCGGATTGGTCAGCGTACTCTTTTCCTCTAGCACTTCCGAGATACGCTCTGCAGACGAACGCGCCATCGTCACCATCACAAAGACCATGGAGATCATCATAAGGCTCATCAGGATCTGCATGGTATAAGTAAACAGACTCATCAACTGCCCCGTAGTCATACTCCCATCTAACACAATCATCTTTGCCCCAAACCAGGAGATTAACATAATACAACTGTAGACGGTAAACTGCATCACGGGCTGGTTCATTACCACCAGACGCTCTGCATGGACATTCAGCTCCTTTAGATTCTGTGTGGCCTTGCAGAATTTTTCATTTTCGTAATCTTCTCTTACATAGGCTTTGACCACCCGAATCCCTGTCAGATTCTCCTGCACACTGGCATTTAACCGGTCATAACCCCGGAACAACTCGTCGAAGATCGGAAAAGCACGTGTAATAATCAACCCTATAACGCATCCCAAGAACACCAGTGCGACCAGAAAGATCAAGGACAGCCTTGGGCTGATAGACACACACATACACAGCGCAGAGACCATCATAATCGGCGCACGTACAAACATCCGTATCAGCATCTGAAATGCATTCTGCACATTGGTCACATCCGTTGTCATACGAGTCACCAGACCTGCAGTAGAAAAATGGTCGATATTCCGAAATGCAAAATTCTGAATATTGTCATACATCGCTTTTCTCAGATTCCGTCCAAATCCCATAGAAGCCCTCGCCGCAAAGACACCGGACATCGTGCCCGCCAACAGTGAGAGCATCGCCACAACCAGCATCACAACACCCATCCAGATCACATAGTTCATATTTCCGGCTTCCACCCCATGGTCAATCACAGAAGCCATAAGGACTGGCAACAGCACTTCCAAAAGCACTTCCAAAATCACGCTTGCCGGGGTCAGGATGGTATCTTTTCGGTATTCCCCGATATAAGCCGCCAGCTTTTTAATCATATTCTGTCTCCTCCAATCTCGTCGCTATCTTACGAATACAGGAATGCCAAAGCTTTTTTTCTTCCGGACTCAATACTTCATCTACCATATGCTCCAACGTCTCCAGACGTTCCAGGACTGTTCTTTGCACAGATATCCCATATTCTGTCAACACGACTTCTTTTTTTCTGGCATCACCCGGCACACCGATACGCCGCACCAGTCCTTTTTTCTCCAGCATCTGTATCACGCTTGTCACGGAAGATTTGCGAATCTTAAATTCCTCTTCCAATTCTTTCTGTAATACTTTTTTATCCTGACAGAGCTGAACATACAGATACCCAAGCATCCGGCTCTGGATGGAACTTAAGCCCAGATCTGCCATCGCCTTCTCAATCACCCGATGCCAAATGCAGTTCAGATTCACAACCGCACGCATAGGATAATTCTCCAGATCCATCTTTTTCTCTCCTTTCTTATTCGTTAGAATCCTAACAAATTATAAGTTAGATTTCTAACAATGTCAAGAGAAAAATCATGAATTTTCTGTGAAAAAAAGGGCCAGCATCCTGCGGCCCCAATTATGTGATATCTTTGTTCTTTTTTCGCCTTCTGATACGTTCCCGAATCTCTGCGGCATTATCTGAAATAATCATAAAGCGGGAACCTGGATTGTGCAAAAGAAGCGTCTCCGCATTTTTTACCATACGTTCTTTCATATGCTCCTCTCGTTCCCGAAGCTGACGGATCTCTTCTTCCAGCCTCCCAATTAGCTGCTCTTTGGACTGATCCAGATTCTCTTCCATAGCTGCCCGCGCAAAAGTTGCTGCAGCCTGAAGGACTCTTTTTTTCTCTTCCACGCGCTTATCAAGATCTGCATAAAGCTGCTCTGCCTGCATCAGAAGCTCGCGCAGATCCATTGCTTTTCGGAAAGCGTCTCCAAAGTCATATACCATACAGACTGTGATCCCAAAAGTCAGCACAGATACCACTTCTTCATTCATCCAGAAAATAAACTGTTCCACTGGTCTGTGCACCACATAGACCATCAAAAGACTTAAAAACCCCCAGGCAATGGAGGAACTTAAACAAATATGTCCCTTGTACTGGATTCTCTGATCGCTGTAGTCCCAATAGCGGACTTTAAATATCTGCACCATGGCTTCTCCGGTGATATATTCCAGCACCGTCGCTCCCAGTGCCCCGACCAGGTATACCAATACAGGAGTCTTCTGAAAAGGCAGCGTCAGCCACAGCACCAGAATCGCTCCGCTGCCATATAACGGAAGCCAGGGGCCCCGAAGGAACCCCCGATTGGTAAGCCGATGCTCCTTGCACGACACATAGATCGACTCAAAGCACCAGCCAAAGATACAATAAAAATAGAAAAAAGACAGCCACTCTCGAAAATGATAACTGTACATAAGCTACCATTCCTCTTATACGTTGATCTCCGCGGTGACTCCAAGCAGCTCCTTATTGGCTTCCAAGATGGGATTCACCACATCTTGTAAGAACTTCTCTACCTGAATCTTAGAACGACCCACATACCGGGACGGCTCCATACACGCCTGCAGTTCTTCCCTTGTCAGCTTAAAGGACGGATCTGCGGCGATCAGATCTAAGAGATTATTTTCTTTTCCCTCTCTCTTCACATGCTGTCCTGCTTCCATGGAGAGCTGACGAATCTTCTCATGCAGCTCCTGACGGTCTCCGCCCGCCTTTACCGCATCCATGATAATATTTTCCGTAGCCATAAAAGGAAGCTCGCTCATCAGGCGCTTCTCGATCACCTTCGGATAGACTTCCAGTCCATCTACCACATTCAGACACAGATCCAGGATCCCGTCAACAGCCAAAAATCCTTCCGGCACCGACAGTCTCTTATTGGCAGAATCATCCAGCGTACGCTCAAACCACTGCGTCGCCGAAGTAATCGCCGGATTCAGCGCATCGATCATCACATATCTAGAAAGAGAGGCAATCCTCTCGCTTCTCATAGGATTTCTCTTATAAGCCATCGCCGAAGAACCAATCTGCGACTTTTCAAAAGGCTCCTCCACCTCTTTCAGGTGCTGTAGCAGGCGGATATCATTGGACATCTTATGCGCCGTAGCCGCAATCCCTGCCAGGACATTTAAGACACGCGTATCCGTCTTACGGGAATACGTCTGCCCGGATACCGGCACGCAGCTTTCAAATCCCATCTTCTTCGCGATCATCGGATCAATCCGGTCAATCGTCTCCTGATCCCCGTCAAACAGCTCTAAAAAGCTCGCCTGCGTTCCCGTCGTCCCCTTAGACCCCAGAAGCTTCATCGTACTAAGGACATACTCCACATCCTCCAAATCCATACAGAACTCCTGCAGCCAAAGAGAAGCCCTCTTGCCCACCGTCGTAGGCTGTGCCGGCTGAAAATGCGTAAATGCCAGTGTCGGCAGCTCCTTATACTGATCGGCAAACGCAGAAAGCTTGGCAATCACATTGACCAGCTTCTTCTTCACCAGCAAAAGAGCCTCTGTCATCACGATAATATCCGTGTTATCTCCCACATAACAAGACGTAGCACCCAGATGAATAATCCCTTTCGCCTTAGGGCACTGCACTCCATACGCATACACATGAGACATCACATCATGACGCACTTCCTTCTCCCGCGCCTTAGCTACCTCATAGTTAATATCATCCGCATGCGCTTTTAATTCCTCAATCTGCTCCTGCGTAATCGGAAGCCCCAATTCCATCTCCGTCTCCGCCAGCGCAATCCACAGCCTGCGCCACGTACGGAATTTCTTATCCGGAGAAAAGATATACTGCATCTCCTTACTCGCATACCGCTCCGAAAGAGGGCTTTGGTATCTATCTGTACTCATAGGAATCTAACCCTTTCTATGACAATCCCAGTCTCTTAAAGACTTCCTGATAAGCTTCCTCCACATTTCCCAGATCCCGGCGGAAACGGTCCTTATCCAGCTTCTCATGCGTCTTAGAATCCCACAGACGGCAAGTATCCGGAGAAGTCTCATCTGCCAGGATAATCTCTCCCTTATAACGGCCAAACTCAATCTTAAAGTCAATCAAATCAATCCCAAGCTGAGCAAAATAAGCCTTGTACACCTCATTGACCTTAAAAGCATACTCCGTGATCTTATCGATCTCCTCTCTCGTAGCAAGCTTCAAAGCAATGGCAAAATAATCATTAATCAGCGGATCTCCCAGCTCATCATTCTTATAACTAAACTCCAGCGTAGGCGCCGCAAACAGCGTTCCCTCAGCCACTCCAAGCCTCTTAGAAAAACTCCCTGCTGCCACATTACGCACAATCACCTCTAAAGGCACAATCTCCACCTTCTTAACCGCCGTCTCCCGGTCATTCAGTTCCTCAATCAAATGCGTCGGAACCCCAGCCTTCTCCACCAGCTGAAACACATGATTACTCATCCGGTTATTAATCGCACCCTTGCCGACAATCGTCCCCTTCTTCTGTCCATTAAACGCCGTCGCATCATCCTTATAGGATACAATCAACACATCCGGGTCCTCTGTCGTATATACCTTCTTCGCTTTTCCCTCATAGAGAAGTTCTTTCTTTTCCATCTCTTCTACCATCCTTTTCTGTCTTGTATTCTTTCAACCCGCAGCCATCCTGCACCGCAGCATCAAAAACCAGCTATCAAACTCCACCCAGCGCACCACATACCAGGCTTCGCCAACAGTATACCCCGCCCCTCCCCGAATTTCAACCATTATTTTTTTATCGCAAAAGTTTGTGAAAGTTTTCACCAATAAAAGCAAGCCGCCATAACCTCCACCGCAGCGACCATCTTCGCTCTTCCGTGCACGGACTCTTGTCCGCCTTGCCCATGGGCGACTGTAAAAGAGGACGGGGGACTCGCACAAATAGTGCTGTGTAGATTGGAGCGGACAGTCGGTGAAGTTTGTATGAGCCAGGCGAACACGTCTACGTGTACGACTGGAACATACAAACTTTGCCGACTGTCCGATACATTCTA
Organism: uncultured Lachnospiraceae bacterium; assembly: GCA_910585995.1. Classification (GTDB taxonomy): domain Bacteria; phylum Bacillota; class Clostridia; order Lachnospirales; family Lachnospiraceae; genus Hominiventricola. The sequence continues at coordinate 11,348 of CAJUGG010000085.1, read as the reverse complement.
TGCAGACATTTGTCGAGTCCCCCGTCCTCTTTTACAGTCGCCCAAGCAAGGCAGACAAGAGTCCGTGCACGGAAGGCGCACCCCTCCACTGCGGCACACATCACCCCTGCGTAAACCTCGACAAAAACTGCCTCGTCCGCTCCTCATGCGACTCCTCAAACACCTGCCTCGGCGTCCCCTGCTCCAAAATATACCCGTCATCCATAAAGATCACATGACTCGCCACATCCCTTGCAAAAGCCATCTCATGCGTCACAATGATCATCGTCGTCTTCTGCTGTGCCAGCTCTTTCATCACCTTCAGGACCTCACCCGTAAGCTCTGGGTCCAGTGCCGACGTAGGCTCGTCAAAACACAAGATATCCGGCCTTAACGCCAGCGCCCTCGCAATCGCCACCCGCTGGCACTGTCCGCCCGACAACTGATGAGGATAATTCTGCATCCGATCCGTAAGCCCCATCTGCCTCAAAAGCTCCTCCGCCAGCACTCGGATCTCCTCATAGATCTCTTTTTTTCTCACCTTATAATCCGGCTGTTCCTTCGCTAAAAGTTCCTTCGCCAGCATCACATTCTGAAGCGCCGTATACTGCGGAAACAGGTGAAAAGACTGAAACACCAGCCCAAAATGCAGCCTTTTTTTCCGAATCTCCGACTCCTGCAAAGACATCTGCTTCTGCCCGTCAAAAAGCGTCTCCCCGCACACGCGGATCACCCCGCTGTCCGGGCGCTCCAAAAAATTCAGACACCTCAGAAGTGTCGTCTTACCGCTCCCTGAAGAGCCGATGATGGAAAGCACCTGGCCTTCTTCCAGAGAAAAGCTGATATCTTTTAATACCTCTGTGCGGTCAAAAGATTTACAGATATGTTCCACTTCCAATATCGCCATCGTTTCCACCCTCCTCTATCGGAAATAATCCAGTTTTTTCTCCAGCCGCCCCAGCACCACCGTAAGGATGCCGCTGAAGATCAGATAGTAGACCGCCGTAAAGAACATCGGCCATATGGCACCTGAGATCCCCTGTGATCCTTTCATAAATGCCTGACCCGCCCAGATAATCTCCTGCAGGGCGATAATGCGCGCCAGAGAAGTATCCTTAACCAACGTGATAATCTCATTTGACATCGGCGGTACAATCCGCTTAATCATCTGAAGCAGTGTCACCTTAAAAAAGATCTGGCTTCTCGTCATCCCCAGCACCAGTCCGGCCTCTTCCTGTCCCACAGGAACGCTCTGAATCCCGCCCCTGTAGATCTCCGAGAAATAACAGGCATAGTTAAAAATAAAAGACACCGACGCCGCTAAAAACCGTCCGGACTCTCCACCACCCCAGATGGGAGTTCCAAACACCAGCCCCGGAAAATAATAGATAATCAAAAGCTGAATCATCAACGGAGTCCCGCGTATGATCCAGACCACGATTTTTGTCAGATAACTAATCGGCCGAAAGCGTGACATCGAGCCAAACGCAATCACAAGTCCCAGGGGAACTGCTCCCAACAGGGTAACAAAAAAAAGCTTCAATGTCTGTAAAAATCCCACATTCAGCGACCGAATGACAATGGGCATCTGTTCCAGCATCAGTTCCATGAATCTAACCTCTCCTGTTTTCTCTTCACATGAACAAGAGGGCGGAAGGCTCCGCCCTCTGAACGATATATTCGCTACTTATTTCTGCTCAATCACCGCTGCCTGCACACCATAGGTCTCTGCGGTCTGCACTAAGCTTCCGTCCTCATAGGATGTCACAAAGAACGCATTTAAAGCCTCTGCCAGATCAGAGCCTTTCCGGAAGCCAACTCCATACTCCTCACTGTTCAGCTGTACCGTATAAGTCAGGTTTGCATAACCAGTGCCCTCACCTACCATCGCAGCTGCCATCAGAGAGTCAATCACGGCTGCATCCGAAGAACCTGCTGCCACTTCCATCAGCGCATCTGCCTGCGTCTTCACCGGAGTAAACTCGGCACCCAGAGCGGTCACTTCTGCTTCACCAGCACTGCCCGCCTCTACTGCGAACGTCAGTTCTGTCAGGTTGTCGGCTGTCTGATACTGCTCTGCCTTATCCTGCGGTACAATTACGATCTGTGCATTGTTGCAGTATGCATTGGAACACTCCATAGCGCTCTTTACTTCGTCTGTCAATGTCATACCGTTCCATACACAGTCGATGGTCTTGCCGTCTAACTCCATAATCTTATTGTCCCAGTCGATCTCCACAAATTCCACTTCCACGCCCAGGCTCTTGGCAAATGCGCTGGCTGTATCTGCGTCAAAACCGATCCAGTTGCCGCTCTCGTCTTTGTAATCCATCGGCTCAAAATCGGTGATACCTACCACCAGTGTCCCCTTGCCCTGTACATAGGCCAGGTCACTGTCGCCCGCTGCCTCTGCATCCTCGTCTGCCGGCTCCTGTGCCTCGGTCTCCGTATTCACTGCCTCATCCGCAGCGGTATTATCTGTCTCCTGTTCCTGTGTGGTATCCTCCTGGGTATCTGCTGCTGTCTGCGCACTGTCATCTGCACTGCCGCCGCATCCAGTCACCATCGCTGCTGTCATCACGCCAGCCAACATTACTGCTATTAACTTCTTCATGTTACATATCCTCCTCTTATTTCCATCTGCTACCACTTTACCACAATAAAGTATTCGCATGACATTGCCATCATACCAGCTATCCCACCGCTTGTCAAGATGTTTCTCAAATTCTCGTACAAGACCGGTAGGCCCTCTCCCACTGAAGCAGCTTTTCCTGAGGTCTTTCTTCTATGACCACCTGCCCTTTTTCCTCTGCGGGAACCCCCTTCATCAGAGTTCTGGCCAATTCTGCCTGTCTGGCAATCTCCTCTTTGGGCTGATATTCATAAGCAGTATCAAAACACTCTGCTGCCTGTTCAAATAAAAACTGCCTGGCATAGCACACGCCCAGATTATTCCACACAGCACTGTAAAATTCCATCCCCAAACGATGATTCTGGTGCATCTTTAAGATATGCTGATACTCCTCGATGGCCGCCCATTCATTTCGGTTCTTCAAAAGCTCGTCCGCCCGAAGCTTCAGCCGCTCCTGTTCTTTTAACGTATTTAAGCGTTCCATCCTAAGTGCCAGCTCTCTGTGTTCTGTCTCTGAATAAAGTCCTGCTTCTTTCACGACCAGAAAGATCAGTCTGTTCGTTTCCGTTCCAACCGCGATTCCTTTTCGGATCTTCTCCGTCAGTTCTTTACAATCCAGTTCTTCCAGCAACCACCGGCACAGTCGCTCGTTAAAAAATCTACTATCGACCAGACAGATATTTTCATATAGAAAATAAGCAAGTTCCTCCAGACTATACAGGTTCACACCTGCCTGTTCCATAAAAAGAGGCGTCTTCGTCCGCCTGTATTTACAGAGCGTAACCAGTCCCATCTTCCTCCTCCTCCTCCCCGATCCGATAGGATTCTGTCCAACACAGCTCAGAAGCCGGATACATTTCTCCAAATCCCAAATCTGTCACCTTAATCTCACACTGCAGCGGGCTGTGAAAGCACACCTCCAGCAAAAGCCTTGTGGCCCCATTCGGCCTTGTTGGAAAATCTGTGAGAATCATCTCTTTATGGATGGCTTCCCCGCCCGACATCGGACAGAAAGAAAAATCCAGAGCAGCGTCTCCCTGCAGGATCACCTCACAGCTTTTCTTAGCCTCATACCAGTTGCACCCTGCGCGGACAATGGTATACGTGATCTCTTCTCCTTCCTGTATGCCGGCAACCCCCAGGTTGTACAAAAGAGTCTGTTCATTTAAGAACAGATAGGGTTTGTTCTGCTCCTTCTCGCGCGCCACCATACAAGCCCCACGCGCAGTGATCTGTTCTCCTAAAAAGACACGCCTGCGGCTGCAGAGCGCCTCCCGACTTTTTTTATAATCATTTTCATTGAGATCGGTTCCTGTTACAAACACCGCAGACACCTGATTATTGACAATATTTTCACGAACAGCTTCTAACAGTCTGTCATCCCGTTCTCTGCTTTCCAGGCTGCCCACATACCAATACGCAGGAGGCAGCACCTGTACGAGCATCGGCCTGCTTCTCTTATTGACCTGAATCATCCGGGCCTTTATTTCCTCTGTGCCAAATTCCAGATACCAGACCTGATGCTGCCAGATATCATTGGACTGATGCATGACAAAATGGGCCAGACATTCTTCTTCTCCCAGGATCAAAAGCTGTTCCGGCAGAAAACCGGCTTCACAGGCATCTCTTTCATACTGGCTGATCTCCTGAGGGGACAGATCCGGCAGGATAATGGCCGCGCAGATCTTATCTTTCTCTTCATAGCGCTTTAATGCGGATAAGATCTTGCGAAAACAGCCCTTGTGGTCTGTACAGCCGCTAAAATCCAGGGACAAAGGTTCTGGTTCTTTCATCTGCGCCGCCCAAAAGCATACATTCGGCACTTCTTTTTGAAAATCGATCCCGGCGCAGATCTTGTAACGCTTTTCCACGCTCATACATGCACTCCCTTTCTCCCATTATAAAATCTGAAATCTTTCTTCTGTTATTGTGATCAGTGTCTCATATTCTGCCATCATCTGTGCAAGTGCTTCCTCCTGATGATCGTCTAACGCTTTTTGCATCCGGCAGAGTCGATGATAACGGGTATCCTCTGTGTCATCTGCGTTTTGATGTTCTATCGTGGTACATTCTGTGGAGATCTTGGTTCCATCTTCTCTGGTCTCTGTGACAAACCAGCTCAACCGCTCTCCATAGAATAAGATAAATGCTCTGGTAAATACTCCCTGGCAGACCGGATAGAGACGCTCAGTCACATAGTCAAACGTCCTCCTTCCATGGTATTCCAGCACATAGTGAAGCACCACTTTATGTTTGGGATTGCAGCGGTATTCCACTATCGTCTGATCCGCCGGCCGCTCCTGTTCTGCCTGATACGGCAGCAATCTCTGCATAAAAGAAAAACAGCGGTATTTCACAGGCAGCTCCTTCAAAAGCCTTTTGACCAGTCTCTTTTGCGTATCGGTCAAAAACGTCAAAGCGGACAGCTGATGAAGATAACACAGAACTGCCTCTCTTGCCAGGGGATCTTCCCAGAGCAGATGCTGTTCTAAGCTGTGGATCAGGCCACCAGGCACCTCATGCCCTTTGACAAAATTAAGCCACCCCAGATAATTCAGATACGCCCCTCTTACGACAGACTGACATCCCCTGTCATCCATGGAAAAAAAGACCGGGAATACTTCCTCGACATGCCGCTCGGTAAACAATGCCTGTACCAGGATCTGCTCTGACAGCTCCGGTAAAGATAAGTTAAATCTCGCCCCTGCCTGCCACAGTTCCAAAAGCTCTCTGGTATCTCCCACGGCATGTTCTGCCAGAAGCTTTATCACCTTTTCTGTATAGACTCCTTTGGAAAATACCTGACGCGCCAGAGGACGCAGAACCTCCTGCATATCCTTCCTCACTGCCATCGTTCGCTGCAAAAGGCGCAGCAAGATCCTGGCATCCACTTCTCTGCATCCCGTCTGCAGCAGAAGCATCAGTGCCTTGCCATCTTCCTTTAACAAGATCAGGATCTCAATATAGGCACCCTGCTCTTTTCTCGGCAGTCGGTTCACCTCGCCAGGAGTCAGGTACAGAGACTCCTCCATCTGCTCTAATCTCCCGCATCTGCGCTCATAGGCCATCCATTCCAGCCGAAGCTTAAGCCGGTAGGATTCTTTCAGCCGTTCGTCTTTCATCAGTCTTGCGACCAGCGCACTGTTTTCCTCCCGCAGACGATGGGGACCTTTACCGTCTAACTGATACAGATTCAGTCCCAGATGGTTCTCAAGCTTGTCCATGCAGATCTGCAAAAATCCTGGTTCCTGCATCACCTGTACCAGTTCATAAGCCACGGTCTTCTGATAGCGCTTTCCTTGTTTGTCGATTAAGGTAATCTTTACATTGGGCGTATAGACTGGTATCCAGGCGCACCCTCCCGATATCGGATAGACAAAAGTTTCCTTAAGCTGCTCATAGCTGACTTCCACCTCCCGGATGCGTCTCTCTTCACAAGTAAACTTTCGTAAAAACAAGATATCAGCCAGAGCTTCTAACATCTGCTCTTCCAATGCCTCTGCTAAAAGGCACTTCTGATAAAGCCATGCCAGAGATTCATTCAGACGCCGCTTTTGTAACTGCATCAGCAGAAAATCCTGGAGGGCGCGGCTGTGTTCCTCGAACATCTGTTCATCCTGTGAGCCGTAACGGACCAGATTACAATAAAAGGTGGTTCTCTGCAGATTGGTCAAGGTGTTGTGATAGTGAAAATAGAAAAGCACCTGGCGAGGCAGCAGTTTTTTATAGTCCTTTGGCAGAGCATACATATAGTATTCATACAGATTGGTGATCTTGGCATCATACTCCACGCCCTTTTCATACCAGGAAAATGCCTCTTGATCCGTCCTGTTTCCCCGGATATAGATCGAACACACAGCTCCTATCGTCTCTTTGGAAGGGCTGATCTCCCAACATGCTTTTAGAACCTTTGCCGCCAACGGAGTCCATCTCTTCAGCTTGGTAGCCTGAGCGGCCACTGCCTGCGCCGCCTCCTTGGTCAGAAGCCCATGAGAGGCCCCCCAGCCAAAGCTTTGCAGCGCAAAGTCATCCAGCCTGGTAAACAGCGCCAGATCTCCGCACAGCAGATAAAACGCCTCTCCATAGAGAAGCCGGTTCCTTGTACCGGACAGGTACTGCCGTTCCAACACCCGAAAACGGGTGCGCACGCTGATCATCAGCTTTACATCCAATTCCAGTAGAAACCAGATCACCAGCATATGATCTGGATACCGTTGGTATATTTTCTGCAGCTGTGAGATGCAGAATGTCTTTGTCTCTTCTTTCTTTTGATAGAGACAGTTTACATACAGAAACATCGCCCGCACCACAACCTCTTTGGTCTGATACAGACGGTTGTTTTCATAGTTTCTTAAGATCTCCCCTGCCTTCTCCCTCTGGCCTTCCCGAATCCGTACCCAGGCGTCCATCAGCGGATAGACAAGAGAATCGGGATCTTCTTCCAACAGACGGTCGACTGCCACGCGCAGGCAGATATTCGCATCCTCTCTCGTGCAGCCTCTGCGCCTCTCCCGGTCGAGGATCTGACAGATCTCATAAAATCCTGCCTCCTGCCGTCTCTTTGCCTTCCAATGTTCACTTCTGCCCTTTCCCTTTTTGAGGAGGGCAATCTCTTGCACATACTCAGGAAGGGGAGGAAGCGGCTGTTCCTCTTCTTCTTTTTTCAGGCCGGAGTCGATCTCAACCCGTACCGGAATCCGGTATTCTCCTGCATTGGTCTCCAGCCAGATATCCTCTAAAAGCGTCTCTCCTGCTTTTAATCCTTTGGGCTTATAGGTAAATTCGATCCTCGAATTTCTCGCAAAAAAACCATCCTCGCGAAATGTCATTCCCAAAAGATGGGTGCAGATGATCCCTTTTACCCTGCGCTCATCTAAGGAGCTGATCACAAAACTCCCGCTTACAGTCTCCTCTTTTTTCAGTCTCAGCACAAGTTCATCCGGCTCCACTTTTAAGCCGGGCTGGTCATAGACAAATACGCCATTAAATAAATCTATTATCTTCTCTTTCATAACAACCCGTAAACCCCGTTGCTTTTTTCACAGTTTCGTATATAATGATGATGCCAGGGTCAAAAGGTCAAAAATCCGATGCGAGCTCGCTTGCAAGAGGATTTTTGAACTTGGGACCCGCAAAACACCGAAAAGTAGCCATTTTTCGCAGAAAAATGAGCGGATTTGAGGTGTTTTAGGATTGCGGGAGCATGAAATGCGGAGCAATCCGTGGCATCATTACATAATTACTATCAAAGTATACCACTCTCTGGATGCAACGTGCAACCACAGGGTAAAAGAAGTGAGGAAAAAACCAATGAATCAAGAACATTTTCATGGAAGCGACTTAGAAAAGATAGAAAAGGTCTTCAAGATCCCCAAAGAAGACATCATAGGCTTCGGAGCCAACGTCAATCCTTTGGGACTCTCCCCGAAGATGAAAACCAAACTGGCAGAACACTTAGATGCCATCACCACCTACCCGGACCCTGCATATCAAAACCTGCGCACCCATATTGCATCCTACACGGGCTGCAAGATGGAACAGGTTCTGCCCGGAAATGGATGTACCGAACTGATCTCTCTTTTTATCCAGGCTTTACGGCCTAAAAAAGCACTGATTGTCACACCCACCTACTCGGAATATGAGAGGGAGATTACACTGTCTGGCGGCGAAGTCTTACACTATGCCCTCAAAGAGACCTCGGATTTTCTGCTGGATATGGAAGACTTTTTAAGTGCCTTAAAAGACGGGATTGATCTATGTGTTTTGTGTAACCCCAACAATCCCACCTCCACCGCCTGCACACCCGAACAGATGCGCAGTATTTTCTCCTGCTGTAAGCAGCATCGGATCTTTGTCCTGATCGATGAGACATATGCCGAATTTGCTCCTGACAAGATCAGTGTCTCTTCAGTGGGACTTCTGTCTGCGTACGACAATTTTGCCATTTTAAGAGGCACCTCCAAATTTTTTGCCGCTCCTGGGCTGCGCCTGGGCTATGCTATGACTGGAAACCTGGCACTTCTGGAAAAGATCCGGGACCGTCAGGACCCCTGGACGGTCAACAGTCTGGCCGATATCGCCGGTGCCTGTATGTTCACCGATACGGATTATATTAAAAAGACCCGCGATCTGATAGCCTCAGAACGGGAGCGCATCTATCAGGAACTCTCAACCTGGAAGCAGGTAAAGGTCTACAAACCATACGCCAACTTTATCCTGGTGCGTATCCTAAAAGAAGGACTGACTGCTCATGACATCTTTCTCCATGCCATCAAGCAGGGGCTTATGCTTCGCGACTGCTCCACATTTCCAGGTCTGGAAGACAACCATTATTTCCGCTTTTGCTTTTTGACCCCGGAAAAAAACGACCAGCTTCTCACCTGCTTGAGAGAGATCTTGTTGGATTAATTCCATCCTCCAAGAGGGGACTGCCGCAGATCACATGCCCTGATATCTTGCGGCAGTCCTTGGGATTTATTCGCTAAAATATTTTTCATATACTTCAAAAAAGGAACTGGTCTTAACTTCTTCATAATCTGCAAATCTGACTTCTTCCCAAAGCTTTGTCTGAAACTCTGACAAGGTGTCCTTCATCAATTCCGCATAGATTCCCTGAAACCGTTCCTTTTTCTGCCGCTGCGCCACCTGGATCTTATTTGCCTCTGACTTTTCTTCCATACAGGTGCTGAGGCATTTTAAAATATAATATCCATCATCCGCAGCAAACACTTCACTGATCTCTCCATTGTCCAAATCAAAAGCGATGGTCTCATAGGTCTGGTCTTTCTCTCCTCTGGCGATCTCCATGGTTGTCTGTGTCGCTTTGGAATAATTGGAGGCCAGATTGGAAAACTCCTCTCCTGCTTCTAGTTTTCCACGTATCTCCTGGGCCAGCCCTTCTTCCTGTACAAAGATCTGTTGCAGTTGGATAATCCGCGCTTCATCGAGACTGATCTCCACACTGACATCTGAGGTGATCTGGTCATAGGTCTTGTAGGCCAGACAGTAATCCTCATACATCTTTTGTATCTCTTCCTGCTGCACTTTGATGGCATCTGCTTCGGCCTTGTCAAGAGAGCCAAAATACTCCGCCGCTGCCTCACCTGCCTTCTTGATCTCCTCCTCAGAAAGTGTAATCTCTTGCTCTTTGGCCAAAAGCACCATACTTTTGACCTGCGCAAGTCTTGATACCACCTGATTTTTCAGATACTCCTCCATCGTCGCATCACCGAACGCATGTTCCCACATCTCGATGCCATATACGTTCTCATACTGGTTTTTCTGATTGAGCAGGTAGACCAACGCTTCCGGGAGCCTGCAGGACACATCCCCGATGCGAAACAGCTCATTGGAGGCAAGCCCTGTGGTCAGCACGATCCTTGTATTTTTACAGCCTGTCAATAAACTCGCAGCTGTTACCCAGATCAATGCCCACGCCACACATTTTTTTTTAATTTTCATTCCGAATCTCCTCTGCAATCCGCTTCAATACCTGAAGCACTCCGTCTTCTTCATAAGAAGCCACTTCATAATTCGCTGCTTTTTTAATATCCGGATGGGATAAGACAGACGCATAACTTCTCGTAGAGCGCTCCATCATGGAGATATCATTAAAATTATCCCCAAATACCACCGTCTCCTCTGGTGTAATCTGAAACTGATCCTGAATCCATCTTACGGCATTTCCTTTGGATACGCCAGCCGCATTGATGTCAATCCATTTTGCTCCTGATATGTAGATCGTAAACTTGTCCTTCCATCTGTCGTCTAAGAGGTCATACAAGATCTGTGCTCCCTCTTCACAGTACAGACTTACTTTGATGCAGGCATCGGTATATTTTTCCAAATCTTCCACCACGCTGCCCACGCCTTTGTACTGTTCAAATACCAGATGATGAAAATCAGTACTTTTGTCATCTGTATAATATCCTTCTCTGCCTGAGAGCAGTACATGATGCCCCGGAATCTGCTGAAGATCTCTAAGCAGCTCTTTGACATCTTCTTTTGCCATACAGATCTCTTCTAATACTTTGCCGTCTTTCTGGATACAGGCTCCGTTGTCGGACAGATAGTACATCCTGTCACTAAACCTGTGAAATACGGCGTCCACACTGGTGACTTGCCTGCCGCTGGCTGCTGCAAACCGGATCCCCTTGTCGATCAGTTCCTGAATCACCTCAAAATACTCTGGGTTTATACGACTCTCGCCCTCTGGCACTAAAGTTCCATCAATATCGCTAATAATTAATCGAATCATTGTTTTCTTTCTTCCTTTACTGTAAATACTATACTAATATAATAGATAATGCCGGAAACCACAACGGATATTTTCTAAAATTTTAATGATTTTTTACTTTCCAAGCATCTCTTTATGTATTAGAATAGTAAAAAACAAAATCCAAATACAGGAAAGGAGTACACCTGAATGAAGAAATTAATGAATACCCTTATCACGATCGGAGGAGCTGCACTTGCCATTTTTGGAGGAATCTGCCTCTATCGGAAATTCTTTTCCACAGATGAATTTGAAGAAGATTTTGATGATGATGACTTGTTTGAGGATATAGAGGATGAGGAGGAAGAAGAGGAAGAGGTGAAGGCGTTTGATAGTGAGGAGGAGATCTTTGAAGAGGAGCCGGTGAAAAAAGAAGAAGAATAAGAGCGACGGGACTGTCGCAAAGCGGGGCGGCCTGGATCGACAAATGTCTGCATAGAATGTATCGGACAAAGAAGCGGA
>CAJUGG010000084.1 GCA_910585995.1 uncultured Lachnospiraceae bacterium | reverse complement strand
ATTTTAGACGGTTTCAGACGGTAAAAGACGGTATTTTCGTTTTTCCTTTTTAGAATACAAAAAAGGCTCTGAAATCCTCATAATCACTTAGAAATGCGTGATTACAAGGCTTTCAGAGCCTCATATTTTTTTACAATATTCTGATATGCAAACTTCGCTTACATTCCCATCTGCTTCGCCACCTCAGCTGCGAAGTCCTCATTCTTTTTCTCCAGACCTTCGCCTGTCTCATAGCGGACGAAGCCAACGATGGAGATATTGGCGTTGTTGGCTTTGGCTACCTGGGATACGTAAGCGGATACAAGCTGTTTACCATCCTCTGCTTTTACGTATACCTGATCTAACAAACAGATCTCTTTGAGCTGCTTGTTCAAACGGCCCATGACAGCGCCGCTGATTACTTTCTCCGGCTTGCCTGCCATCTTTGGATCGTTCTCGATCTGAGCTTTGATGATCTCAAGCTCGTGTGCTTTGTACTCCTCGTCTACTTCGCTGTTGTTGGTGTAGACTGGTTTTAAAGCTGCGATCTGCATAGCGAGATTTTTTGCCATCTCTTTGATCTCATTGTTGATGACGTCGGTCTTAACGTCTACCAGAACGCCGATCTTGCCGCCTGCATGAATGTAGGAAGCCACAAAACCATCATTCTCTGATACCTGCTGGAAACGACGGATATTCATGTTCTCGCCGATCACTGCAATCTGAGCTGCCAAAGCCTCTTTTACAGTCTTGCTGCTGTCAGATGCCCAGCTCTCCTCCAAAAATGCATCAATATCTGCTGCGGTTGTATTCAGTGCCTGTGTAGCAACTTCTGCCACATAGCTCTGGAATTTTTCATTCTTTGCCACGAAGTCAGTCTCTGCGTTGACCTCTACGACAACTGCTTTTTTAGCATCCTCTGTAAGCGCAGTAGCCACAATACCCTCTGCTGCGATACGTCCTGCTTTTTTCTGTGCGGTTGCAAGGCCTTTCTCCCTTAAGAAGTCTACGGCTGCCTCCATATTACCCTCGGTAGCTGCCAGTGCCTTCTTACAGTCCATCATACCTGCACCGGTCATCTCTCTTAACTCTTTTACCATTGCTGCTGTAATAGCCATGACTTTATTCCTCCTATGGGATCTATCTAAATTTTACTTACGCTTCTGCCATCTCGTCTTCTGCGTAAACTTCCTCCATATCCTCAGCCTCGCCCTGTCTTGCTTCGACTACAGCATCGGCCATCTTGGACACGATCAATTTTACGGCACGAATTGCATCATCGTTGCCCGGAATTACATAATCTAACTCTTCCGGGTCACAGTTGGTATCACAAATTCCAATCAGCGGAATGCCCAGCGTATGTGCTTCCTGAACACAGATTCTCTCCTTCTTCGGATCAACGACAAAGATTGCGTCCGGGAGCTCTCTCATCTCTTTGATACCGCCTAAGTTCTTCTGAAGCTTATCCATCTCTTTTCTCAGTGCGATTACTTCTTTTTTCGGCAATACATCAAATGTACCGTCTTCCTGCATCGCTTCGATGGCTTTCAATCTGCCAATACGTCCCTGGATCGTCTTAAAGTTGGTCAGCATACCGCCTAACCATCTCTCGTTGACATAGTACATACCACACCGCTCAGCTTCTGCTGCAATCGCATCCTGTGCCTGCTTCTTGGTTCCTACAAAAAGGATGCTTCCGCCGTCTGCTGCGATCTCAGCAACCGCCTTATACGCCTCGTCAACCTTTCCCACAGACTTCTGCAGGTCGATGATATAGATGCCGTTTCTCTCTGTATAGATGTACTCCGCCATCTTTGGGTTCCATCTTCTGGTCTGATGACCAAAATGCACACCTGCTTCCAGTAACTGTTTCATTGAAATTACGCTCATTTTTCTTCCTCCGTTTCGGTTTTACTTCCGCTAGACCTTTTCTTTTTGGAGAACCCTTAAGGCACCACTCCAAAAATCCGTCCGCGTGATTATTTGCGCAGACTGATTAACACATTTTCCCTGTGCAAACAGCCTTATACAATATATCATACCCCATTTTCTCTGTCAAGTAGGAAAACTTGCTCTCACGATTTTTCCCTCAATCTCTAGACTCAATCAAGATCATAACCCCTTGCTCCATCAAAATCTCCACCTCTTCCCCCACAATCTCATTGGATACTCCTAAACTCCCCGTCCCAAGCACCGTAAAATCATGTCGATTCAGCGGATATTTTGCCCCTATAAGGGTCACTCCTAGCACATTTGTTGTCAGCGGCAGTAACGAAAAATAAGTCCCATACTGCTCACTTTTACGAATCACATACCGATCTTGAATCAACTGTATCCGGTTATGACGATCCAAAATCTGGCATGAAACCCCTCTCTGAAAAGCCAGATACAGCGTCTGCACATTCCCCAGCACATGGTCTAACCTCGTCCCAGTCCCCCCTAAGATCACAATCTCTTCACTTCCAAGCTCCAACGCCAACTCCACCGCAATCTGCGTATCCGTCGCATCCTTCACCGGATCAAATTTCCGTATCTCCACCCCCGTATGCTCTCGATACCACTCTAAAATCTCCCCCTCCAGCGTATCAAAATCCCCCACAATCCGATCTGGCAAAATCCTCTGTTCATAACAAAATTTCACACCCCCATCCACCCCAATTACACACTCCCAATTCCCCCTTTTTACTACCTCCATCCCAAAATCCTTCTCAATCTCTCCCCCACTCACAATCAACGTTCTCATCCCATCCTCCTAACTATCATGATATCTCTCCCTTGTCGGAAAAATATTCCCAGTGCATAAAACTAGAATCTACTTACTTTTCTTTTCCTTATTGTATTTGGCCAAAGCGATGGTTAGTTCAACAATCTCCCACAAGCAGGAGCAGCCACAGGGAGCCTGTTATGGGGTATGGCCTGGGGACTCGCACGAATAGTGCTGTGTAGATTGGAGCGGACAGTTGGTGACATTTGTATGAGCCAAGCGGACACCCTTGTCCGATTGGAGCATACAAATGTTGCCGACTGTCCGATACATTCTATGCAGACATTCGTCGAATCCCCAGGCCATACTCTATAACAGGCTCCCTGTGGCTGCTCCGTCATCTATCCATTATTTCCAGGAAGTCCTCCACATTTTTCTTAATATCCCCCGCAAAAATCGCCGACCCCGCCACGATCACATTCGCCCCAGCATCCAGCACCATCTTCAGATTATTCTTCTTAATCCCCCCATCTACCTGAATATCTTTTTCAAGCCCGCGCTCTTCTAACATCCGTCTCATATCCTGAATCTTCTGCGTCGACTCCGGAATATACGCCTGTCCTCCGAACCCAGGCTCCACAGTCATCAGAAGAATCATATCCACCTGGTCCAGCACATCGGTCAATACCTCAATGGGTGTCTTAGGTTTAATACTCACGCCTACTTTGATCCCTTTTTCCCGGATCATCCCGATCACTTTTTTCAGATCTTTACAAGCCTCATAATGCACTGTAATAATATCCGCTCCACAGCGCGCAAATTCATCAATATACCGCTCCGGCTCCACAATCATCAGATGCACGTCTAATACCAGCTTGGTAATCTTGCGTACAGACTCCAACACCGGCATTCCAAAAGAAATGCTTGGCACAAACATGCCATCCATCACATCATAGTGCAGATATTGTGTACCTGCTTCTTCTGCCAGACGGATATCCTCTCCCAAATGTGCAAAATCTGCTGATAAAATAGATGGTGATAAATACGTTTTCATAATCTAAGAGTACCTCCTTTTTTCTCTCCCCTTTAAATCCTGAAATAATCTTGTATAACTTTCATAGCGTTCCCGGCCAACCGCGCCTTCTTCTAGTGCCTGTTTCACTGCACATCCAGGCTCATTGATATGCACGCAGCCCTGGAAACGACACTTTCCTTCATAGGCCCGAAACTCCGGAAAACTAAATCTAAGCTCTTCTTTTTCCATCCTCCCAAGCTCTAAAGAGCTAAAGCCTGGCGTATCAAAGATATAGCTGTCCGTTTCCAGCCAGAACAGCTCGCTGTGTCTGGTGGTATGTCTTCCTCTGTCAATCTTATCGCTGATCTTACCAGTCTCCATCTCTGCATGAGGCACTAAAAGATTGACCAGTGTAGATTTGCCCACGCCGGAAGGCCCGGCCAAAGTAGTCGTGTGGCCCCGCAATAGTGCTTTGACCTGAGCGATCCCTTCCTCTTGTATCGCACTTGTGCATATCACTTGATACTGACTGCCCGTATAGATATCGCACAACCTCTTTAACTCTTCTAACGAAGTCTCATCCTTTTTATTAAAACAGATAATTGTATGGATGGACTGCCGTTCCATCATAATGAGGAAACGATCTAATAGCGAAAGATTGGGCTTCGGTCGCGCAGCGGCAAATATAACCAGAGCCTGATCCACATTGGCCACTGCCGGACGGATCAGCTCGCTGCGCCTTGGCAGGATCTCCACCAAATTGCCGCTTTTTTCTTCTTCATCCAGAATCTCAATCTTTACATCATCCCCCACTAAGGGCTTAATCTTTTGATTCCGGAAGATTCCTTTGGCTTTGCATTCGTAGACTCCTTGATCTTCCACATGGATGTAATAAAAGCCTGCAATGCCTTTTACAATTCTTCCCTGCATAGTCTAATCCGCCGGGAGGCCGGTATCCGATTCATCGCTTCCAGGGTCCTCCTGAACCGCAGGAGGCTCCTCTTTATGAGTAGGTCCAGTGCTTACATAGATGATCACAGTTCCCTCCGGGTCCACTGTCTTGCGTGGGTCATAGCGGGTCACAAAGCCTTCTCCCACGGACTCACTGGACTCGGAAGCTTCCCGGATCGCTCCTTCAAATCCGGCATCCTCTAGTTTGTCCGCTGCCTCTTCGAATGTCATCCCCACACTGACCGAAGGGATCTTCACCTGTTCTCTGCCCCGGCTGACGCTGATGGTGATGGTACTGCCCGGATCAACGGGCGTTCCTTTTTCCGGACTTGTGCTGACTACCAGTCCTTGCCGCATCTCATCTGTATAGACGTCTTTGACCGCCACTTTAAAACCATCTCCTTGCAGCTCATTTGTTGCACGAGATTCTTCGTGGCCGATCACATCGGTTACTTTTACTTTATTTGGCCCTTTGCTGATTACCAGATTTACAGAAGACTCTCTCTCCACCTGGGTATTGGCAGTCATCCCCTGACTGATGACATATCCTTCCTGTACCGTATCGCTATTGGCCTCGGTCACACTGCCCACTTTGAGTCCAGCAGCCTCAAGAGCACTTCTTGCATTGGCTTCGGTCTGCCCTACCACATTGGGAACTGTGGCTTGTTCTTTTTTCTCCTGTGGTTTCTCTGTGTCGGAATCCTCTGCCGTCGTTCCTGTTCCAGCTCTGGCAGTTACCACCTCTACGGTACTTCCCACTGCTGTCCGTTCTCCGGCTTTGATATTCTGACGCATGATCTGGTTTTCTTTATATTCACTGGAAGCTTCACTGCCGCTTAATGTAATACTGATACCCAGATTGGCCAGTTCTGTCTTTGCTTCTGTCATGGTCTTTCCGAGCAGATTGGGCATCACTACCGTATTGACCCTATCTTCTTCGCCATCCTCTCCATCTTCAGAACCATCTGCCTCTTCTGTCTGCTGCTCGTTATCCGCCTCTTCGTTCTTTTTCTCTCCAAGACCTAACATCCGGGAGAAAAACAGCAGCATCACCACAACGATAATCACAGCCAGCGCCACACCTGCTATGGTCATGATCCGTTCAATCGTCGGACTTAGCTCTTCTTCCTCGTCATCCTCATCCTCTTCGTATTCGTCTTCTTCTTCCTCCTCTTCTTCTCGGACAGTCTCTACTTTTCTGGCTGCTTTGACTTTGGACGTAGTCTCCTTTTTCATCACTACCGTCTTTGCCTGAGAATCCAAGTCCACTCTTTTTACAAAATCTTCTTCCGGCGTCATCAAAGACTGTTTCAGATCTGCAATCAGATCTTCCATATCCTGGTATCTGCGGTCCGGGCTTTTTTCCATACATTTGACAATGATCTGTTCTAAGCTGTAAGAGATTTCCTGATTGTACGTACTGGGCAGCACGATGGGGTCCTGCAGATGCTTCACAGCCACAGCAACCGCTGTATCACCATCAAAAGGGACTCTTCCCGTTACCATCTCATAGAGCACGACTCCCAGAGAATAGATATCACTTCTGTGGTCCACATACCCGCCTCTTGCCTGCTCCGGAGATGCATAGTGCACAGATCCCATAGCGCTCGATGTGGTAGTCTGAGAGGTGGTCGCCTTGGCGATGCCAAAATCTGTCACCTTCACTTTGCCTTCTCTGGAGATCATAATGTTCTGCGGCTTGATATCCCGGTGAACAATCTGATTGTTATGTGCCACCTCCAGCCCCGCAGACACTTGTATGGCAATACTGGTGGCTTCTTTGACCGTCAGATGGCCTTTTCGCTCGATATAACTTTTCAGCGTAATCCCTTCCACCAATTCCATGACAATATAGTAGATTCCATTTTCATCACCCACATCATAGACATTGACAATATTGGGATGCGCCAACCCTGCTGCCGCCTGTGCCTCTTCTTTAAATTTTTTTACAAATCCGTCGTTTTCCCGAAATTCTTCTTTTAGTACCTTGACTGCAATATAGCGGTTAAGTTTGTGGTCTTTTCCTTTAAAGACCTCGGCCATACCGCCTACTCCGACCTTTTCCAGGATCTCATAGCGGTCGCCTAGGATCGTCCCCACTTTAATCATAATCCTACCTCACTGTCATTCTATTTCCACCAGCACTACTGCAATATTATCTGTTCCGCCATGCCTGTTCGCTTCTAGTATCAATTCCGCACTGATATTGTATAAAGAAGTATCTTTTTGAATCAGACTGCAGAGTTTATGATCTTCCACCATATTGCTCAGGCCGTCAGAGCAGAGCAGATAACGATTCCCCTGCTCTACTTCAAATGGAAACAGATCCATCTGCGCTTCCTCCTGAATCCCAAGTGCCCTTGTAATAATATTTTTATCTGGATGCGTTCTCGCCTCCGAAGGAGTGATCTCTCCTTTTCGCACCAGTTCCGCCACCAGCGAATGATCTTCGGATATCTGCCGAATCCCTTTCGATGTCACTTCGTACAATCTGCTGTCGCCGATATTTACCGCCAATGCTTCCTTTTCATCCACAGTCAACGCCACCAGCGTTGTCCCCATACCATAATAGTCTTCGCTTTCCTTGGACTTCTGAAACAGCTGATAGTTGGCATAGCGGATGGATTTTTGAAGAATCAATGCGGGTCTGGTATCCGTACACCGGCTGACTGCCTCTATGATCTTCTTCACCGCATAAGAAGAAGCCAGATCTCCCGCCTTGTGGCCTCCCATCCCATCTGCCACTAGATAGAGATTCGGGAGATTCCCCACCGGTTGATCACAGGCATACACATAATCCTGATTCACTTTTCTTCTCCGACCGATATCTGTCATCGCAACCGATGTATGCATAGGTTTCACCTCTCTTCTTCTCTGTCCATATAACTTTTCCGAAGCTGTCCGCAGGCTCCATTGATGTCACGGCCCAGCTCTCTTCTAATAGTAGCATTAATCCCTGATTTTTCAAGAGATTTTTTGAAATTTATCACAGCCTCATGATTTGACTCTACATATTCCCGCTCTTTGATGGGATTGACAGGAATCAGATTTACATGACAGTTCAGAGGCTTTAACAGGCGGATCAGGGAAGCGGCATCTTCTCTGGTGTCGTTGACACCTCCTACCAGGCTGTATTCAAACGTGATCCGCCGGCCGGTCTTGTTAAAATAATAACGACAGGCTTCCATCACTTCTGACAGGTCATATTTTCCCGCAATGGGCATCAGGCTTTTGCGTTTCTCTTGGGTGGGTGCGTGCAGAGACAGCGCCAGTGTGATCTGAAGCTTTTCTTCTGCCAGCTCTTTGATCTTTGGTACGATCCCGCAGGTGGACACGGTGATATTCCTCTGGCTGATATGAAGTCCGCCTTCGTCTGTCAGCAGGGTGAGAAAACGAAGCAGCGCCTCATAGTTATCCAGAGGTTCTCCTGTCCCCATCACCACCACATTGTGTACTCGCTCTTTGGACCATTTTTGTATCTGATAGATCTGATCCAGCATCTCGGAAGCCGTCAGCCCTCTTGTCAGTCCTCCCAAAGTCGACGCACAAAAACGACAGCCCATCCGACAGCCCACCTGGGAAGAGATACAGACGGAATTTCCATGATGATAACGCATCAGGACACTCTCGATCACATTGCCATCAGACAGTTGAAATAAAAACTTCGCAGTTCCATCCTGCTTGGACACTTGTACTTTGACTGGCACTAACCGCACAAGTTCACAAGTTTCTTTTAGTTTTGCAATCAATTCTTTTGGAAGATTTGTCATCTGGTCAAAATCATCCACCAGTTTTTCATGCATCCAGCCATACAACTGTTTGGCCCGATATTTTTTTTCTCCTAGATCCTCCATCTCCTTTTGCAATTCTGTAAGGGTCAGGGATTTGATATCAGTCATAGACCTTCCTTTCCAATTTTGCAATATAAAATCCATCCCATGGATCGATGCCTGGGAGCAGCAGCTTTTGTTTTTTTAATAAGAAAGGATACTGTTTGGTAAACCACATGACATTGCCTTCGTTCTCTTCTCTATGTATGGTACAGGTGCTGTAGATCAGGGTTTTCCCCGGCTTTACATATTGCCATATCGTATCTAAAATCCTGCGCTGAAGTCTTACCAGATCTTCTTGTTGTTCGGGTGTGATCCGGTATTTGAGATCTCTTTTTTTACCCAGGACCCCAAGCCCGGAGCATGGGAGATCTGCAAGTACAAGATCCGCTTTTTCTATGGATGCCTGGTCTAACAGCGTGGCGTCCATGCGGACCGCCTTTACATTCTGTACACCTGTACGTGCGATGTGCTCTTTTATTAACTCCACTTTATAATCTGTCAGATCTCTGGCTTCCACCATACCAGTTCCTTGCAGCAGGTCTGCCAGATGCAGACTCTTGCCTCCAGGTGCTGCGCACACATCGATGCAGTAATCATCCCGCTTGGGTGCGGCAAGCAGGCCTACCCACATGGAGCTTACATCCTGCACCTGAAACAATCCTTCCTGAAAAGACGGAATCCCCCGGATATGGTCATATCCGGATATGGCCAGTGCACAGTCCATCCCTTCCACGTGATGAGCTGTCACACCTTCTGATTCCAGGCGGTTTTTCAGTGTTTCTGTCGAGATCTTAGAGAGATTTACCCGTATGGTCACAGGCCGTTCGGTGTACTGGCTTTCTAACATCTTGACGGCTGTCTGTTGTCCGTACTCTTTTGTCCACTGTGTGACGATCCATTCCGGCATAGAATATTTTACAGAGAGATCATCGAACACCAGTTTGTATTTCTCACGTGCAATAGTGCGAAGGACACCATTGACAAAGCCTTTTAATCCTTTGAATCCTTTTTTTTCTGCCAGCCGTACGGCTTCGTTACAGACAGCCGCATCCGGTATCCGGTCCATATAACGTAGCTGGTAGACAGACATCCGAAGAATTGTCCGGATCACCGGCTTCATCTTTTTTACCGGCACTTTGGAAAATTGATGAAGGATCGCATCCAGTTCTATCAGCCGCTCAATGGTGCCCTCGGTCAGTCTGGTTAAAAATGCCCGGTCTTGTCGATCCAGATATTGGTATTTTTCCAGGGCACCCTGCAAAGCCACATGGCTGTACTCCTTTTGTTCTAAGATCTCCAGCAAAAGTTCCAGCACCAAATAGCGGACATTTACCTTTTGATCAGTCACGTCTTCTACCTCCAAACAACAGCAGCAAACGGAGGAAAGACAGGATGGAAGCTGCAGCCGCAGCTACATAAGTCATCGCAGCGGCTGACAATACTTTTCTGGTCTGTGAAAGCTCATCGCCAGACAGCATATGGGTATTGCCTAAGATATCCACCGCTCTTGCAGAAGCATTAAATTCTACAGGTAGGGTAATCAACTGAAAGAAAGTCCCGCAGGCAAAACAGAGCAGACCGATCTGAATCAGGGTATAAGAGCTTCCAAAGACCAACCCTAATAAGATTATGGGCAGCGCGGCTTTGGTCCCAATATTGGCCACTGGGACAAAAGAATTACGGATTTTTAAAGGTGCATAAGATACATTGTCCTGGATGGCATGGCCGCACTCGTGAGCAGCTACGCCGATGGCGGCTACGGAAGTGGAGCCATAGACACTGTCGGACAGACGCAGCACCTTGGAACGAGGGTCATAGTGATCAGTCAGATTGCCGCTGATATGCTCGATGCGTACATCATAGATACCTGCGCCATGCAAGATCTGCTGCGCCGCCTGCGCACCGCTTAGGCCGGCACGACTCCTTACATTGGCATATTTCTGGTAGGTGCTGTTCACCCGCGCAGAGGCCCATATGGAAAGAAGGGCGCCTATCAATACTAAAATATAAGTTGCATCATAAAACATAAGCCATTCTCCTATTATAGTTCTGCACCTGCCATAAAAATGCCCCTGCTCTGGAAGAATGTTTGATCACTTTGTGCTCAAACGTCCTTCCGGGCATTTTTGTCAGATGCTGTTTAATCAGCTGCTTTTAGCATCGTCCCTTTTTGTACAGAAAAGCCTCTTAGAAACGACGCTGTATCCATACGTTTCTTTCCCGATAACTGTAAGCTTTTTATTGAGAGAATACCATTTCCGGTCTGTACGGTCAAGGAATCTTTTGTTACATTCAGTATCTCACCACAGGCGCCCTTTGATACATCTGAAGGGATTACTTCACATTCCCAGATTTTTAAAGTTTTTCCATCCAGAGAGGTATAAGCGCTCGGCCAGGGATTCAGGCCGCGTACTAGGCGTTCGATCTCTGTCGCATCTTTGGTCCAGTCGATCTCTCCCATCTCTTTGGTCAGCATGGACGCATAGGCTGTGGAGGAATCTCCTTGTTTTTCAGGGTGCAGGCTTCCTGCTTCCATCTGTCTTAAGGTTTCCACACACAGAGCTGCGCCGGCAGCGCTTAATTTTTCAAATAAGCTTCCGCCTGTCTCGTTTTCTTCCAGTAAAACGGTGGTCTTTAACAGCATGTCTCCAGTATCCAGCCCTTCATCCATCTGCATGGTGGTGACGCCGGATTCTTTTTCGCCGTTGATTACCGCCCATTGGATCGGCGCCGCTCCCCGGTATTTGGGCAGCAGCGAGGCATGTACATTGATACATCCATAGGTCTTCATCGTCAGGATCTCTTTGGGAATCAGCTGCCCAAAGGCCACCACTACAATCACATCTGCAGGGATCTCTTTTAGATAGGCAATGGATGCTGCTTCTTTGATCCTGGCCGGCTGCCAGACGGGAATCCCATGAGCGACCGCGGTCTCTTTGACCGGCGGATACTGCAGGGCATGGCCTCTGCCTTTTTTCTTATCTGGTTGTGTGACTACTAAAGATATGGTATGGCCAGCCTCTAAAAGCGCTTCTAACGTTCCCACCGCAAAATCTGGTGTTCCCATAAATATGATCTGCATAGATTATGCTTCCTCCTCTTCTTCCTCCTCATAGCTGGTATCATGCAGTTCACCTTCTACCAGATCCAGATAGAGTTTTCCATCCAAATGATCACATTCGTGACAGATGGCGCGAGCTAATAATTCCTCTCCTTCCAACTCGTACTGCTCGCCGTCTTCATCCATGTAACGGACAGTCACCTGCATGGGCCGCGTAACCTGTCCCGCTTTGCCCGGTACACTCAGACAACCCTCGTCCCCTGTCTGGGAGCCTTCTGTCTTTATCACCTCTGGATTGATCATCACCAGAGGTCCTTCTCCCACATCAATGACAACGATCCGTTTCAAAATGCCCACCTGTACCGCTGCAAGCCCTACCCCATTGGAATCATACATCGTCTCCAACATATCATCAATTAATTCCTTCACCTTCGGAGTAACTTCCTTTACTTCCTTGCTTGTCTTGCGAAGAATCGCATCTCCACCAAATCTCAAATTACGAATTGCCATAATAATTCTCTAGCCTCCTATTAAAGTTCCGCTACAGTCCTTCCAGATCCGGGCACTGGGAGGACTTCCGCTGATTTTGATTTTGTTTTTATTTAATACGAATTTAATGGGTCAAAATCGAACTGTACATATACTTTCTGCCATACACTCTCCTGCTCCATCTTTTTCTCTAATTTGTCTTTGATCTGTAAAAGCTTTTTTTTCTGTTTATGTTTTAAATATATGACTTTTCTGTAGATGTCATTTTTCTTAGCCAGCGCTGCTTCTGCTGGGCCGATGATGGTCAGGCCTTCCATCTGTTCTGCTGTGATGCTGGACCCTAACATTTGTGCCTGCTGCTCCAAAAGTTCTTCTGAGGCGCAGGACAGATAAATGCCCAGCATGGAATGAACAGGAGGATATCCCATCAGTCTGCGGTAGAGAATCTCCCGTTTGTAAAAATCTTTGTAGTCCTGCCTGGAGGATGCCTGGATACTGTAGTGCTCTGGCATATAGGTCTGGATCACAGCTTCTCCCGGCAGATCTCCTCTGCCGGCACGCCCCACGGCCTGGGTCAACAGTTGGAAGGTCCGCTCTGCTGCCCGGTAGTCATTGGCGTAGAGGGAAATATCTGCTGCCAATACGCCCACCAATGTCACTCCTGGAAAATCATGTCCTTTTACGATCATCTGCGTGCCCACCAGCACATCTGCTTCCCTGCTTCCAAAAGCTGAGAGTATCTGTTCATAACTCTCTTTCGTCCTGGTCGTGTCATAGTCCATCCGAAGCACCCGCGCTTTGGGAAACGCCCGTTTGACTTCTCTCTCGATCTGCTGGGTCCCGGCCCGGAATCCGGAGATATAGCGGGAGCCGCAGGAGGGACAGGCATCCGGCATCTGCACTTCATAACCACAGTAATGACAGCGAAGGCTCCCGTCATTGTGTAAAGACAATGTCACATCACAGTGCGGACAGCGGATGGCTTTTCCGCAGGAGCGGCAGGAGACGAACCCTGACAGCCCGCGGCGGTTTAGAAATAAGATCATCTGCTGTCCTTTTTCCATCCGGTCTTTCATGGCGCTATAGAGCTTACGGCTGAAAATACTACGGTTTCCTTCTTTCAACTCTGTCCGCAGATCCACAATACTGACCTCTGACATCTTAGCATCTTTTACCCGCTTCGTCAGTTCATAATAGCCATATTCGCCCATCTCAGCCTTGTAATAACTCTCTAACGAGGGCGTCGCGCTTCCTAGTACCACAGAGGCTCTACAAAGCAATGCCCGGTATAGCGCTACCTCTCTGGCATGATATCTGGGAACATTTTCACTTTTATAAGAGCTTTCATGTTCCTCATCGATAATGATCATCCCAAGCTTTGGAAACGGGGTAAACAGTGCGGATCTAGGTCCGATGATCACATCGATCCCTCCGTCTTTGGCCCGCATAAACTGATCATACCGTTCCCCATCTGACAAGCGGGAATGTATGACGGATACCCGCTCTCCAAAGCGCTCATAAAACCGCATCACCGTCTGAAAAGTCAGCGCAATCTCCGGTATCAGCACAATGGCCTGCTTCTGATCCCGAATCACTCTGGCGATCAATTCCATATAGACTTCCGTCTTACCGCTGCCTGTCACTCCATGCAGAAGATAAGTCTTCCGAATCCCCCTCTGATAGTCCTCCCAGATCCCTTCGACTGCCTGCTGCTGTTGTGGATTTAACAAAAGCGTCTCTGTCTTTCTCTGAAAATGCCCCTCAAAAGGATTGCGGTAAAGCGTCGCTGTCTCCACGCGCAGGACTCCATCCTGCTCCATCTTCTGTATCACAGAAGAAGTCACCTGACAGACCTCTTCCGCTTTTTTCCCATCCAGTTCTCCCTGTTCTAAAAGAGCCTCCAAAAGCCTGACCTTTGCCTGATAATGTTTTTTCCTGTATGTCTCTAAAAGTTCTCTTCCCTCTTCCTTAGAGAGCAAGAACACCAGTTTGCGGCTTTGCTTTTGCTTTGTCTTCTGCTTGACCGGAAGTACTGTCTTTAATGCCTGATTCATCGTAGAGCCATAATTTTCCCGCATCCATGCGGCCAGAGCGATCAACTGAGATTCTGCCTTGATGCTGCCTTTGACAATCCCCGATATCTCCTTGATCTTTTCCAGGGGATAGTTTGCTTCCTCTGGCATCCCCACCACATAGCCTTTGCGCTGTCTGTTGCTCCGACCAAAAGGGATCTGCACCTGCATCCCAATCTGAATCCTGTCCTGCAGAACCTTAGGCACCCGGTATAAAAACACTCTGTCCAGCTGCTCACTGGAAATATCCACGATGACATTGACAAACTCCATGTACTAACGTCCTTTCTCCTCTGCCAGTTCCTCTAATACCTCCTGTATGAGGATACGCTCATCCATGGGATATTTTTTTCCTTTGATCTCCTGATAATCCTCATGTCCTTTGCCGGCCAGGACGATCACATCTCCCGCCTGCCCATGCTCGATCACATAACGGATGGCCTCTTTGCGGTCACAGATCTCCACATAAGTTCCGCCCGTCTTCGCCATCCCGGTCTTGATATCATTGATGATCTCCTGCGGCTCTTCATATCTTGGATTATCCGAAGTAATCACCGTCAGATCTGCAAGTCTTCCTGATACCTCGCCCATCTCATACCGGCGCAGCTTAGAACGATTGCCCCCGCAGCCAAAGAGACAGACCAGACGCTTTGGGTGGTATTCCTTCAGAGTCATCAACAGGCTCTCAAGGCTCATGGCATTGTGTGCATAGTCAATCATCAGGATAAAATCGTCTGACACTTTTACCATCTCAATCCGCCCTTTAGTCTTTACCACCTTCAGGGCTTCTTTCAGATCTGCCTCTTCCACCTGGAAATGCTCACACACTGCAATGGCCACCAACGAATTATACACACTAAATCGTCCAGGCACATCGATCTCCACATCCATCGTAAGCTTTCCAGATACATGATAAGCAACACCTAAATACCCCGGCCTTCCGATCAATTCCATCTCAGAAGCCTGATAATCGGCATCTTTAGAAAATCCAACAGTCTCCAAGGCGCACGTATGTCCTGCAAGCACTTCCTTTACATGCTCATCATCCACATTGGCTATCCCAAGCCTGCACTGGCGAAACAACAGACTCTTACACGCAATATAATCTTCCAAGCTCTCATGCTCATTTGGTCCGATATGATCCGGTGCCAGGTTGGTAAATATGCCAATCTCAAAAGGAATCCCTGCCGTCCGATGCATCATAAGTCCCTGCGAGGACACTTCCATTACACAGACCTGACATCCCGCCTGTACCATCCGGGCAAAATACTCCTGAATCAGATAGGACTCCGGCGTCGTATTATCTGCCGGGATATGGGTATCTCCAATGATAATCTCTATTGTCCCGATCAGTCCGACCCGATACCCTGCATGTTCCAGAATCCCTTTCACCATATAAGTGGTCGTCGTCTTCCCCTTGGTTCCGGTAATCCCAATCACCCGCATCTTCTTGGCCGGATGATCAAAATACGCCGCTGACAAAAGAGCCAGTGCATAGCGTGTATCTTTCACGCATACTAACGTCACACCGTCCGGCACTTCTACTTCTCTCTGTGCCACGATCACCCGCGCACCCTTTGCCGTGATCTCTTCCACATGCTCATGACTGTCATAAGCGGCTCCCTTGATGCAGACAAACATACATCCTTCTGTCACCTTCCGGGAATCATAGACCAGCGCACTGATCTCTCCTTCGTCTGTTCCTTTGATTATCTGATGGTCCAATCCCTCCAACAGTTTCTTCACTGTTCTCATAAAGATCCTCCTTCATTTTCCTACGGAAATACACACGTTTTTCGTGCCTTTCGACTTATCATCTGTGTAGTATATCACATTTATGCGCCTCTTGCAATTTTCCATTTCCGACTTTATAATAGTCTATATCACAGAAAAGAGGACTTTTCATTATGAGCAGAAAAAAAATTGTTGTCGCCCTTGGGCACAAAGCACTTGGAACTACCTTACCAGAACAGAAGATCGCTGTCAAAGCAGCAGCGAAAGCCATCGCAGACATCGCAGAAACCGACTGCCAGATCGTCATCTCTCACAGCAACGCACCGCAGATCGGAATGATACATACCGCAATGAATGAATTTGGAAAACAACACCCGGATTACACCTTTGCACCTATGTCGGTCTGCTCTGCCATGAGCCAGGGCTATATCGGCTATGATCTGCAAAATGCCATCCGCGAAGAACTCTTAAATCGCGGCATCCAAAAACCAGTCACGACCATCTTAACGCAGGTAGTCGTCAACCCCTATGATGATTCTTTCTACAAACCCGTCAAAATCATCGGACGTGTGATGACCAAAGAAGAAGCCGAGGCAGAAGAGGAAAAAGGAAATCATGTCATTCAGACTGAAAACGGCTACCGCCGGATCGTCTCCGCTCCCAAGCCGGAAGACATCGTGGAGATTGACGCCATCCGCACCCTCTCTGACGCCGGCCACATCGTCATCGCCTGCGGCGGCGGCGGAATCCCGGTCCTAAAACAAGCCAACCGCCTAAAAGGCGCCAGTGCAGTGATCGAAAAAGACTTGGCAAGCGGCAAACTGGCAGAACTTTTAGATGCAGACCTGCTTCTGCTTCTGACCAGTGAAAAACAACTTTATCTCAACTATGGGAAAGAGAATTGTGAGCCATTGAATCAGGTGAGTGTGGAAAAGGCACGTTCTTATATTGCTGATGGACAATTTGATGAGGCATCGGTACTGCCAAAAGTGGTGGCAGCGGTTTCTTTTGTATCAGGGAGGGCAGGAAGTGTAGCAGTGATCGCCGACCTGGATGACGCAAAAGAGGCGGTGGAGGAAAAGGCGGGGACGATTTTTCGGTAACAGGACGACGATGCGACGGAGCCGGGACGGGGCAGTCGGTTGGGGATGGGAGCGTGCGTCACTGCCAGGGAGCGCCAGGACGCGTGGACTTGACAAATGTCTGCATAGAGTGTATCGGACAGTCTGCACAATTTGTATGCTCCAATCGGACACGAAGTGTCCGCCTGGCTCATACAAATTGCACAGCCAATCCGCTCCAATCTACACAGCACTATTTGTCAAGTCCACACGCCCTGGCGCTCCTGGCGACGCACGCTCCTCATCCCCAACCGACTGCCCCGTCCCGGCTCCTGGGTATTGAGGGGCGGAGTCACGCCTTTTCCTGGTGGGGGTTAATAGATTGTAGGCTTTGCTAGAAAAACTATTGTCAGGAATAAAAAATTTTTGCATAGATATAGATGTTGACTAAGCTTCCATCTTAATACTTGTTTCTACTAAAGAAATATTTGTTAAGCAATTAACAGATCTAGCCCCAAGAGACTTTTGACTCCCGTCTTACGCTCTCAGGCGCTGCCGCAGGGCGCACTCCCTGAGCGGGATGCGGGTGGGCCATGGCAGAGGGTGGCTGTGTCCCAGGGTTTGTGGACTCGCACAAATAGTGCTGTGTAGATTGGAGCGGACAGTCTGTGCAGTTTGTATGAGCCAGGCGGACACTTTATGTGTCCGATTGGAGCATACAAACTGTGCAGACTGTCCGATAGATTCTATGCAGACATTTGTCGAGTCCGCAAGCCCTGGGACACAGCCATCTTCTGCCATGGCCCACCCGCATCCCGCCCAGGGAGTACGCCCTGCGGCAGCGCCGTCACACCTCTAGTACATACACCCGCGAGTCAAAATCTCCACACATTTTTACGCCGTGGGGGAGTTCGCCTGCGGAGCCATCACTGGTGATGAGTCCGATATTCATCAGTTCATCTCCATAATATTGTCCTTCTATCTTTTGTCCGTCTACTTTCACCTGATAGCATCTGTCTTCTGCCAGTCCTTGCAGCCGCAGGCGGGAATAGGGCATATTGACTCCGTTCAGGACTTTATACCAGCCCACTACCGCCTGTCTT
>CAJUGG010000083.1 GCA_910585995.1 uncultured Lachnospiraceae bacterium | reverse complement strand
GTATCAAACTGACCTTTAATAATATTCATATGTGTTTCATTCAAAGCCATCTGATAATCTGTTTCAAATTTAAGCTGTTCCTTTTCATCTTTAAACTGTTCTTTTTCTTTATCCAATTCCTTTTTTTCGTGAACAAAATTTGTAGCATAATTAATAATAGTTTGAACATCATCAGCTTCTTCTTTTGCTGTTTCAGCAGACTTTTTCTTCATGTATTTATTCACACTCAACCCATTCTGTTTTGCCTTTACTTTTCGTTCTGCTCTATAATCAGAATCATATTTGTATCTGTCCCAATCAGTAATATCTAAATCGTCAAAATCCCAACCTCGTTCACGCATCATTCGAGGATAGTTTTTGCAAATACTTGCAAACATTTTAGAATCCGCTAAGTTCCCACAGTAATTTTCATTTTCATCTTTGGGAACATAAATTTTATGTTCATGTTCATTCGCATCTTCTTTTGTATCTGCATGAACCAGACCTTCGTCACGATGAATAGCAGAGTAACGTTCATTTTTCTTTGCAAAAAGCATTGGATAAAGTTCCGCCATAACTTCTTCGCTATCTCTGTAAAATTTTGCATTTTCTTCAACAGAAAGTTGTGCTGAATATTCCTCTGGTAATTTATAAATCACAGCAATAGCGATTGTAGATTTTTGCGGTAAAGAACGCTGAAAATCTTTACCTGTTTTTGTTTTTCCTGTAATTTTATAAGCGTTTGCTTCTTCGCAAAGTTCGTCCCATGCTTCACTTCCAAGTGTTCCATTTTCGTATTCATTAAGATATGAAAATGCTCTATCAAATGTATCTGATAATGAAGCACGTTCTTCGAGCATTTCTTTTAAAATCATCAAGCCATTTGCTCTATGTTTTCCTTGTGGTTCACCACGTGTCAATCTAAGCATTTGTGGCACAACACTATATCCCATTGTATCACCTCATTTTTTATTTTATATGTAAACCCATCGTCCCCCTGCGGGGCTTTTCTATTTTCAAGGTAACATATATTTTTTATAATGCAACCTCTGAAAATCAAAAAAAATGATGTATCTTTATGACACACCATTTTCTTATAAAATCTACTGATTTTGTGTATTGATATTATTACGTTTTTCAAGCAAATATTCATAAAAAGTCTGACCGTTTTGCAACATTTCTGTTTTTGCAATTTTGATTAAATCAAGAGCTTCTTCAATCTGTTTTTGTCTTTCAATTTTCTCACGTTCTGCCTTTTCTTGACGTTCCAGTTTTTTCTGCTCTTTCTTCATTTTTTGAAGTTTTTCTTTTATCACATCAATGTCTTTCTGTAATTCGTCAGAAGTTCTTTTTTTACTCATCATCACCCCGTTCTTGCCTATTTTGTAATCCCGTTAAGAGACTATCAGCACTTGCTTTTGATTCAAAAACTTTCTTAATTTGGTCGTTATAAAGAATATAAGCAACTCTGTAATCTTCGTTTAAAATAATATCCTCTATATTAATTTCACCTTTTGCAATTCCGACCTTTAAGAAGTTCAAAGTATTTTTCGTATCATTCATTTTTCGTTCAGCTCTGCCACGCGTCCAAGCTTCATATCTTTCTCTGTAATATTCAATATATTTTTTACCAACGATAGTCGCAACGTCGTGAGGGTCATATTGATATTTATTGTCATATTTAATATGAATCATGTATGCTAAAGAGTTATCATAAGAATAGCGTCCTCTATGTGGTTTTTCAATAAATTGTGGTTCAACTCCAACGAGAGGAGCAATTTCTTCAAGCGTTTTTCCCTCTGAAAATTTAATCAGAAAGTGAGCATGATTTGTTGTAAATTTCACATCATAAGTCATTGTGTATTCGTTCCATAATTTACTTTCATCTTTATCATGTTTCACTGCGTACATTTCCGAAATTTTGCACCCACCATTTTCCAAGCGAGTTTTGATAACATTTCCCATTTTTTCAATATCGCCAAGAGTTGCTAAATCTGTATTAGCCCAATTCCAATGTTCTGGAAGAAAATCTTGTGCAATAAGAACACTTCCCAAGGTTGCACTTTTTCTTGCCATGTTATCACTTCCTTTCACATATAATATAACATATGGGGATAATTAAGTCAAAATATTTTAAACATTCTTTAATTATCCCCATTTGTAAGTAGCAAGAAATTGGTGGGGTTTCAAGCCTAAAGTGCCACGGAGTATCGACAAGCCCTACCCCGTGGCATTGTTATGTGGGGATAATTAAAAATACAGTTATTTTTAAATATCCCTTGATAAATAAGCATTTTTTATGGGGATAATTAAAAAACAAAATATTTTTTAAGAGGTAAATGACTCAAAAAAAAATGCAACCGTGCAACCAAGAGGGCAAAAATAGCTGAAACCCGCATAAACACTAGCTTTTTCTGGTTGCAGTTTTCTAAAAAAAGTGCAACCAAAAATGCAACCTTCTCAAAAAATGCAACCAAAAGTGCAACCAAACGCTAAATCTGTTGGGAGACAACAGATTTGTGGTTGCATTTTTTTATTTTGAAAAGTGCAACCCATATTTGGCAACTGCCCAATGGGCAGTGCCAAGAATGTTAATTATGGGATTTTAAATTAAGATATACATGAAAAAAGAGAACAGTTTTCGCCATTCTCTTTTCTACAAACTGGAATTTATCGTTCTCTTTTATGTCTGTCAATAAGCAATGAAATAAACATAATAAGCCATATCATCCATGCAATCAAGCAACCGGTTCCTTGATATTGAATATCTATGATTATTCCTACAATGAACGGCAAAGACATAACCATCATTCTTTTTCCATATGCCTTACACATAGCGTTTTCATCATATTTTTTTCGTTCTTCTTCTGACTTCATATTATAACCAGACAAAAATCGGGCAGCTTTTCCTTTTGATTTGTAAAAATATATTCCAAATAGAAACATGAGTACTGCCATTGAAAAATCATAAATAATAATGAACATATTATCCAGCTCCTTTCGCTCTGTCAAATACCGATTTGTTAAATTCATATCCGCATTATAGCATAAAAATAACGACACTGTATATCACTTTCGTAACATACAATGTCGTTACTTTTATTTTCTTCGATACACCAAACAAAACATATTCCTGTATACGATAATATCATATACAGAGTTCGACTTGTTCAGCTTTAGTGGACCTGAGGGGAATCGAACCCCTGTCCGAAAGCCCTTCCATTGCGGTGTCTCCCATTACAGCCGCTTCTTTAACATTCCCTCTGCTGCACGCCAACCGGCAGGCTTACAGTGTCAGTAGCTTCATCTTACGCCCACATACGCAAAGCTTAGCATGTGTCGTTTCCTGCATACATGATGCCTGGGTCACAAAGTGCAGGTGCTCTGTGTCAGACAGCTGCCATTAGGCAGCGATTGCTAAATTATCTTCAGCGTTTAATTTTAATGTTGCACCTTAACGCGGTCCCTTCGAATGGCTGCCACAATTTCAAAACCCCCGTCGAAACCTTTACAAGCCCGCATGCATGTAAGGCAAACGCTGGATGAATCAGACACAGTCCTATTTTAAAGAGTTTTTTATAAAATGTCAAGGCTTAGATCTCCAATTTTACGGATTACACTGTCCGCAGGGATCATATCCTTTTTCCATTACGTCTTCCCGGTCTCCAACAAAATCCTCTCTGTGTTCTTCCTGGATTCTTTTGATGCTTCCACAGGAAGGGAGATGAAATTTCATCGTGTTGGTATTTAGCACATAGGAAGTGCCGGAGGTGTCCGGGGAGGCTTCTTGTGTGCCTTCTGTGCTCTTTCCGGTGGCATAGTCGATGACAATGCCTGGCTGGACGTTGTAGGCATAGATGTTAAAAGAGACACCTTCACCGTCATCCTCCACAGACAACGCTTCCATCTGTACGCCGTTTGCCACGAGATTATCGCCCTGAAAATCGGGTGTCACCCGGTACATCACATGATTTTCTGTCTCTTTTACATACTCTGCCACTTCATTTTCAAAGGGCAGCATCCCTTCCACATTGAGATAGCGGGTGCCCGTGATCAGGTTGTTGGGGTTAGCATTTTCCCCGGACAGCTGAAAGCCAATCAGATGGCAACGATTATAGAGATATTTGCCGTCGACACAGTCGTATTTGACAGAGTCCCAGCCAGAGGGCTTGACATGGCTGATGCTGCCGCGCTCTTCTGTGGGCATCAAATCTGTGCCGATACAGGCGAAGGCCTCCTGGCAGCGTCCCAGCTCATCAAGTTCCGCATACTGCTCAAAAGACTCTGTGGTGATCTCATCCTCGGTAAATTCGGGGATATTGTCATTGAGCACCTGATAGGGACTGTCTATGGCAGGAGCCTCTGTCTGATCCGAGGTTCCGGTATCCGTCTCTGTGTCCGAATCTTCTGATTGTGCCGGCTGTGCTGCATCCGCGGTTCGCTCCTGGCTGTAAGAAGAAAGTGCCGTGTCTCCCGTTGCCGAAGCG
The DNA here is from genome assembly GCA_910585995.1 of uncultured Lachnospiraceae bacterium. Lineage (GTDB taxonomy): Bacteria > Bacillota > Clostridia > Lachnospirales > Lachnospiraceae > Hominiventricola. Next base: position 39,757 of record CAJUGG010000083.1, on the reverse strand, counting down.
CAGCCGGAGAGCATTGCGATTGTTAATAAGATAACAAGCAAACGATTTCCATATGTTTTCATTTTGTTTTATCCTTCGTACTCTAATTTTATGAATATAGATTTTTCACTTTAAATTCTTTTTCCGCTTCTCTTCGCATATCTTTTTTGGCAATATCCGCCCGTTTGTCATAGAGCTTCTTGCCTCGCGCAAGACCCACTTCCACTTTGACAAGGCTGCCTTTTAGATAGACTCTAAGAGGCACCAGCGTATAGCCTTTTTCTGTAATCTTCCCTGCCATCTTGTTGATCTCATAGCGATGCATCAAGAGCTTTTTCACCCGCAGAGGGTCGCGGTTGAAAATATTTCCTTTTTCGTAGGGACTGATATGCATCCCATAGACAAAGACCTCTCCTTTTTCCATCTTAATAAAAGCTTCTTTGATGCTGCATTTGCCCATGCGAAGCGATTTTACCTCCGTCCCGTGAAGCGCGATGCCTGCCTCACAGGTGTCCTCGATAAAATAGTCATGATATGCTTTTTTGTTGTTTGCGATCAGTTTTACGCTTTCCTTTGCCATAACATCCTCATTCTTCCTGTTCTTCTGCCATCTCAAAATCAATGGTACGGCTTAACCGGTCTGCGCTGACAACCCGAACGCTTACCGCCTGCCCAAGCTTCCATGTCTTGCCGGTGTGAACACCGACCATCTCATACTCTCTTTCATTATACTCGAAATAATCGCCCTGTAAAGAGGCAGCATGGACCAGACCTTCCACCGTATTTGGCAGTTCGACATAGACACCCCAGGCCGTCACACTGGAGATAACTCCTTCAAAGACCTCTCCTAAGTGCTGACTCATATATTCCACCTTTTTGAGCTTGATCGTCTCTCTCTCTGCCTCATCGGCCTTGCGTTCCCGGTCACTGGACTGTCTGGCCACTTCCTCCAACAGATTCTGATAGTGCAAAGTCCGCTCTTCATTCATCCGTCCCCGCAGGGCATCTTTTAAGATCCTGTGAATCTGCAGATCCGGATAGCGGCGGATCGGAGAGGTAAAATGGCAATAATATTTGGCAGCCAGTCCAAAATGCCCGCTGCACGTCACGGTATATTTTGCCTGCTTCATCGAACGCAATGTGAGGCGGCTGATCTGCGCTTCCTCTTTCGTGCCTTCTAACTTCTCCAACAGTTTTTGCAGTTCTTTTGGATGGATCTCATCATCTTTAAAATGAATGGTATAGCCAAAGTTGTTGATAAAAGTGGAGAGTTTTCTCATCCGGTCCGGGTCTGGATTGTCATGCGTCCGATAGACAAATGGCAGTTCCTGCCAAAAAGCATCTTCGGCCACAGTCTCGTTGGCAATCAGCATAAAATCCTCGATCAGCCGAGTGGCTGTATTTCTCTCATAAGGGCGGATATCGACAGGAGTCCCTTCTTCGTCTAAGATCACCTTTGTCTCCGGAAAATCAAAGTCAATCGAGCCTCGTTTTCTCCTCTTCGCCCGCAGGATGGATGCCAGTCTCTGCATATTTTGGAACATGGGGACAAACTCCTGATAAGTCTCCATCTCCGTCTTGTCCTGCTCTTCTAAGATCTTGTTCACGCTGGTATAGGTCATGCGCTTATCCACATGGATCACGGACTCTGTGATCACATGATCCTTAACCACTCCCTTCTGGTCGATGGTCATGATACAGCTAAGCGCCAGCCTGTCCTGCCCCTCATTCAGAGAACAGATCCCATTGGAGAGCCTTCTTGGCAGCATCGGGATCACCCGGTCCACCAGATAGACACTTGTCCCCCTCTTTAAGGCTTCTCTGTCCATCGCGCTGCGTTCCTGCACATAATTGGACACATCCGCGATATGCACACCCAGTACAAAACACTCGCCATCCATCTTCAGGGAGACGGCATCGTCCAAATCTTTGGCATCCTCGCCGTCAATCGTCACCATCTGGACTTCTCTTAGATCCATCCGTCCCTGTCGGTCTGCCTCGCTGACCTGATCTGGCGTACGCTCTGCCTGATTCATCACTTTTTCCGGAAATTCCACGGGCAGATCATATCCTTTTACGATCGAGAGCACATCTGTCCCAGGGTCGCTGATATGTCCTAAGATCTCGATGATCTTTCCTTCTGGACTCTTTTGTGCCGTTCCGTAATCTGTCAGAAGCACCACTACTTTATGACCGTTCATAGCGCCTTTGGACTGCTCTTTGGGGATAAAGATATCTTTGGTATATCTGCCATTGTCCGGGATCACAAAACCAAAATTTTTGCTTTCCTGATACAGTCCCACCAGCTGAGTGGTTCCCCTGGTTAAAATTTTCACAATAACTCCTTCTGGGCGCTTTCCCGTTCCTCCTGGTTTTGCCAGCACCTGCACTACGTCCTGGTGCATAGCTCCATGCACATCTTCTTCCCCTATATAAAGATCTGTGTCCATCCCCTCCACCGTCACAAAACCAAATCCCTTGGGATGCGCACTAAAGACACCTGTGACAAATTTTCCCTTGCTCTTTTGATATTTCCCCTTTTGAGAGACTTCGATCTTTCTTTCTAACAAAAGCGCATCCAGCACTTCTTTGAGTTCTTCCCGCTGTTCCTTGGGAATCTCCATAAAGATCGCCATCTCCTTGATCTTCATCGGTACATAAAAATCACTGCTGATCAATTCATAGACTGTTTTTTTACGTTTTTCCAGTTCTTCTCTTGACATATGCTTCACCTCATTTCTGTCTCTTTTTTTGATTTGTCACGAAAAAAGACACTCTTCTGCAAGAGTGCCTTGAATCTCATCTGGCTAAAAACCAAGATTTAAGATAATCGCAAGTACAAAGAACGCGACCGCAAGGCCGATGGTTCCTTTTACCAGGTTTCCTTCCATCGAACGCCCTTTATTCTTGCCCCAATAACTCTCCGCTGCACCGGCAATAGCGCCAAGACCTGCGGATTTTCCCTCTTGAAGTAATACTAATATAACCGATGCCACACAAACTAACACAAAAATGATAGTAAGAATTGTTCTCAAAATGCCCATTTTCACACCTCCTACGTGTCAAACAGGTATATTTTAGCATAAAAGACAAGATGTTTCAACTGTAAATTTGAAATTTCGCAGCAGTTCAGCCATCCTCTACCATTCTCCCTGATAGGGAATATACCATTCCTTACCGTTCTCCAAGCACAGCACAGCCAAATTGTAGCCAAAGACACAGCCGCAATCTATGGCAATATGATTATTTTTTCTGATCATCGTCCCCTGATTGCCCGGCTGATTTGGCGTGGGAGTGTGACCCGTTATGGTATAGCGATCCTGAAAATAAGGCTTCTCATAGTCCGGTCTGGTATACAAAAGCTCCATAATCCCATATTCCGCTAACTTCTTATGAGGATCAAAAGGCTCCAATCCCGCATGTACCATCAGATAGGATGTCCCATTTACCACGATTTCCTCATACAAAGAAAATTCTTCCAGATAACTAAGAATCTCCCACTGCTCATCCCTTTTTAGCTTCTGAAACTGCTCTAACGTCGTATGCCCTCCATTGCCAAACCAGGCTCCTAACTCCTCCATAAATGCTTTATCCAGATGCGTCTGATAATTTTTTTCTGTAATCTCCACGCACAGCCTCGACAACACCATGGAAGCTTCCAACTCATGATTTCCCACCAGCGGGATCACATTGGGCCGCATCATCATATCCTTTAAAAGATCCATCGGCGCATAGCCCCTGTCCACACAGTCTCCCAGCACATAGAGCATATCCTCATCCCGAAACTCAATGTAATCCAATGCCTTTAAGTATTCCTGATAACAGCCATGAATATCACTTATGACATAATGCATACCATTCCTCCTTTTATTTCTTAATATTATACCTTAATCAAGTCTCTATGGGTAGAACATCTTTATTTTCAACCGAAAAAATTGCTTTACCCCGATGTGTATGCTATACTTTTCACGAGCACAGCCCGATATACAATAGATTGCAGGCTTCGACGACCAATCTATTGTCATCAATAAAAAGATACAGGAGGACTGTTTGTGAATAAAATCACAATCAAAATGGGGAACTATCCGCAAAATTGCGGTCTGGAAAAAGAACCCGTCGAATGGATGGTTCTAAGAGAAGAAAAACACCGCTGCCTATGCATCAGCAAATATCTGTTGGACTGCCAACCCTACCACCATCTCCCGGGACGCGTCACATGGCAGAACTGCACATTAAGAAACTGGCTGAATCATGAATTTCTAATGACCGCCTTTTCAAACGAAGAGCGCGAGAAGATCCTTTTATCTGACGTAATAAATCCCGCAAAAAATACGCAGGATTATATCTTTTTGCTAAGTACTGACGAAGTAGAAACATATTTTGACGATGAGACGGAAGATTATGTCGAATATGATGAACGCCAAGCCTTAACGACCTCCTATGCACGCGCACAAGGAGCATGGTTTCTCGATGAACACTGCGAGGACGATAACAAAGGCTGCTGGTGGCTGCGATACTATGGAAAACATTATCAGCAAGAAGAAGGCAACTATGATTTTATGAGCTGCGTCAATTTTGACGGATCTATCGAACGGGCAGCACAAGGCGTAGAAGAAACCGACTGCTGTATCCGTCCTGCATTTTGGCTGCGGAATGAAATAGGAGAATCGGCTGCAGGAGGACTTCATAAATATGCAAATCCTTCTTTGATTGAGCAGCAAAAGGATGCATGGAGAAAGGCAGCTGTCAAAAAATATGTTGGAAAATAGTTGTATATTGGATACAACTAAAAATACTTAGATGATATATTTTGTAACAAGTATATATAATACCACCCAGGCCGCGAACCGCCAAACAGGGGCGGGGCGGGCTGTCCGGATGGGGCCTTCGCTCTCTGCGGCGGTTGGTCTCGCACAAATAGTGCTGTGTAGATTGGAGCGGACAGTGTGCAAAGTTTGTATGAGCCAAGCGAACACGTTTACGTGTCCGATTGGAGCATACAAACTTTGTGCACTGTCCGATACATTCTATGCAGACATTTGTCGAGACCAATCGTCACAGAGAGCCGAAGGCCCCATCCGGACAGCCCGCCCTGCCCCTGTTTGGCGCTTCGCGGCCGTCCTCTTTTTTCACAGCACCTTCCCCAGAAAACTCCGAAGCCTTTCATTCCTAGGATTCCCAAAAAATTCCTCCGGCCCATTCTGTTCCATCAGAATCCCTTCATCCAAAAATACCACGCGATCTGCCACTTCTCTTGCAAATCCCATCTCATGAGTCACTACCACCATGGTCATACGTTCTCTCGCCAGATCCCGCATCACCTGCAGCACCTCTCCCACCATCTCCGGGTCAAGTGCAGAAGTCGGCTCGTCAAACAGCATCACTTCCGGCTGCATACACAGCGCCCGCACAATCGCAATCCTCTGCTTCTGTCCGCCGGAAAGCTGACTCGGATAAGCATGCGCTCTGTCCGCAAGCCCTACCCGCTCCAAAAGCGCCATCGCATACTCCTCTGCCTTCTCCTTCGGCTTTTTCAGAAGCTTCTCTGGCCCTAATACCATATTTTTCAGGATATCCATATGAGGAAACAGATTAAAATGCTGGAACACCATCCCCATCTTCTGCCGATGCAGGTCAATATCCACCCTCTTATCTGTAATATCCACATCCTTAAAATAGATATGTCCCCCGCTGGGCACTTCCAAAAGATTCAGGCAGCGCAAAAAGGTACTCTTTCCCGAACCCGAAGGCCCGATAATCACCACCACTTCTCCCTGGCGGATCTCTAAGTCAATCCCTTTTAACACCTCTTTGCCGTTAAAACTCTTCCTGACGCCGTCTGCGTAGATCAGCACATTATCGTTCACTCTGATTCAGCCTCCTCTCAAGGATAGAAACCAGTTTGGTAAATCCCAACACCAGCGCCAGATAGACAAGCGCCACGCCAATCAACGGCATAAACGCATCATATGTACGGCTCCTGATAATATCGCCGCCCTTAGTCAGATCCTGCAGAGCAATATAGCCTGAGATCGAAGTCTCTTTCAGGAGTACAATAAATTCATTGCCCAAAGCCGGCAGCACATTTTTAAATGCCTGAGGCAGGATAATATACCACATCGTCTGCGTATAGCTAAACCCAATGCTTCTGCCCGCCTCCATCTGCCCGATATCGATAGACATAATGCCCGCCCGGCAGATCTCCGCCACATATGCGCCAGAGTTGACGCCAAAAGCCAGCACCGCCACCAGCACTTTGCTGACATTGACTGATCCAAAGATCACAAAATATGTAATCAAAAGCTGTACCACTGCCGGCGTCCCTCGGATCACCGTCAGATACACCTGGCACACCACATTCAAGATCTTAAGCTTCCCTGTCCTGTCATGCGTGGCACGAATAATCGCCACAATAAATCCCAAAGCGATACCAATCAGCGTGGCAAACAGCGTGACCTCCAGTGTGACCATCAATCCGTCCCACATGTACATCCAGCGGTCATCTTTGATAAAATTCAGATAAAAGCGCTCCTGAAAATCTCCCATAACTTATCCCTTACTCTGCTGTAATATATTTATCCACGATACCCTTCACAGTTCCGTCTGCAATGATCGCATCCAATGCCTTATTGATATCATCCAGAAGCTCTTCATTTCCCTTTGCCACAGCAATAGCATACTCCTCTACCGCAAATTCCTCATCCAGGATCTGAAGTCCCTCTGCCTTGGACACAAACTGCTTCGCCGGCTCATTGTCGATGATCACCGCATCAATCATACCACCTGCCAATGCCTGCACCGCATCCATCCCTTTATTATACTGCTCCAGCTGAACATCCTCGATCTCCGCAGCAAAAAGATCCCCAGTCGTGCCAAGCTGCACACCGATCTTCTTGCCTACCAGATCATCTCCTCCCGTGATCTCACTGCCCTCCTGGACAATAATCACCTGCGTTGCCGTCGTATAAGGATCACTAAAATCCACGTTCTTCAGACGATCCTCCGTTACCGTCATACCAGCCACTCCAATATGCGCTTTCCCCGAATTAACCGCCGCGATGATCGAATCAAACTCCATATCCTCCACCTTAAGCGTCAATCCCAGCTTATCCGCAATCGCCTGTGCAATCTCCACATCGATCCCGGTCACTGCATCTCCCTCATAATACTCATACGGCTCAAAATATGCGTTCGTCGCCATAATCAAATCCTCACCCTTATCCGGGTTATCGAACTTCTTACCGCCGCATCCCACAGCAGCCATTGCCATACAAGCACACAACATCAGACTAATCACTTTCTTTTTCATAAAACCTATCCTCTTTCCTTCTAAAATAACTATACTTCCATTCCCAGTCACCCTGAGAACCTATTGACAATTATAAAGCAAACTCCCGTGATTGCAAGCTTTTTTTCACATTTCTGCATATTTCCCACCCATCCCCTGCATATTTATACCAATTATCCCAAAGACTCCCCACCCTCACGCCAGCCAAAACCCCGCCACAACATACGCCTCCGGGCGGTAGTATAACAGTGCTGTGTAGATTGGAGCGGACAGTCGCTGGATTCTGTACGACTTAGGCGGACACCCGTGTCCGAATAAGGCGAACAGAATCCAGTGACTGTCCGATACATTCTATGCAGACGTTATACTACCGCCCGGAGGCGTATGTTGTGGCACCTCTTGTGCCAAATCTATTTTTCAACAACCTCCAACAGCTCCATAGGACAGGCTTTCGCACAGATTCCACATGCAATACACTTGCTGCTTACCGGTGAATCCTCTGCCTTTACCAGCACGCCAAACGGACAGGCTTCCGCACATTTGCCGCATCCTGTACAAAGCTTCTTATTGATGGTATACACCCCTTTTGCATTCTGTGTAATCGCGCCTGCCTCACAAGCCTTTGCACATTTGCCGCACTGTACACAGACAGCAGGTTTTACCTTTCCGTCTTTCTCCACGATCTTGATACAAGCTTTCCCTGGGTCCATCACCTTGTAAAATGCCTCAGAACAGGCCTGCACACAGGCAAGACATGCCATACAAGAAACATCTTTTTTCACTGTTAGTTTTTTCATAGTGTTCTCCTTTGTCCTTTTGATTTATTTTTTTCAGTATTTTTATTATACGAAATCTCCCCGACAAATTCAACCACTAATCGACAATTTTCTTCCCTTACAGCCTGTATTCCAGATAACATTCCCCGTCCAGATCTTTCCACACAAAGTTCCCCGCCTCATATACCATATAGCTATGAGCGCTTCCCTCTTTGGGGATGGATACCGACCCCGGATTCAGATACACATACGTCTCATGCACCCTGCACACAGGGATATGTGTATGTCCATGCAGCAGGATATCCCCCTGTTTTAGCATGGGCAGATGCTGCTCATGAAACACATGCCCATGGGTCAAAAATATCATATGCCCCTGCTCATATAAAAATCCATACTCTGCCAGGATGGGAAACTCTAACACCATCTGATCCACTTCTGTGTCACAGTTTCCGCGCACACAGAGCAATTCCTGCTTTTTCTCATTCAACATGGCGATCACCTCTTTGGGCGCATAATCTCTGGGCAGATCATTGCGCGGCCCATGATACAGAAGATCTCCAAGCAGTATCATCTTATCCGCTTGCTCTCTCTCATAAGCTTCCATTAATTTTCTGCAAAAATATGCAGACCCATGAATATCACTTGCGATCAGCAGTTTCATATAACCCCTCCATCTCTGCTATTTTTTTCCGAAGTCTTTCTTCCTGCTCTTTTTGTTCCAGCAATCTCTTCCTGCCTGCACTCTCATATCCAATACTGGCAAAATCTCCATGATTCCTCAATCCGTGAAGCCAGTCTGCCATCTCTAGATCCTCTCCAAAGGCCTCCGCTAAAAATTCCGTCATGCGTTCCAAAAACTGGAATACTTCCTGCTTTTGAAGCGAAAGCCCTTCCTGTCTTTGAGAAAGCACAGATGCAAACACCTGTGTATCCTCTGCTTGCTCTTCTCCCATAAGTTCCAAAAGAATCTGTGTACGGTGTTCACTGGATACCATCCCCTGCAATTTTTCATCCACTGCACACTCTAATCGCTCTTCCCAGGGCTTTAACAGATCATTTTCCTTTTGGACCTGTCTGGCATGAAAACGCCTCTTAAAAAAGCTCTCCGGGCAGCCTGCACCTTCCCCTTTCAGATACGATGCAAGCTGAAGAACCACCTCCTTCTCCCGCTTCGCATATCTGCATGCCATCCCATAAGAAGTCATCCGCTCAGAAGCAGCAGATAAGAGATGTCTGACCACCATACAGCGTACATCTCCCGGAGCCTCCATAAGGCGAGCTTTGAGGCTCTCTCTCTCTTTTTCTGTCAATGTATTATGGATCAGTTCACTCAGACGATATTCTCCCAGATAGGTTCTTGAGAGCTGATAGTAGGAGGCAAAATCTGCCGCAATCTTAGGCACACGCAGAAATTCTTCCATAAATCCTTTGTCAATCGGATACTCTTGCCGCTCGTATTCCTGCAAAAGCACCGACAGATCTTCCCAGCCCCTTGCGGTGACAAATTCCTGTTTCTCTCGTGTCAGCGTCACCTGATAAAAATGCTCTGGGTGCAGCTCCAGATAAGAAAGGATCGAAGGATGCACTCCTTTTTGCAGCGCATACTCTTTCCACACCGAGACTTCTGCCTCCACATTCAGCGTTCGTACCCGATCCAGCGCTGCCATGTCAAGCTCCCGTACGGACTTATTATAGTCCTGCGGATTGCCCGCTGCCACGATCACCCAGCCTTCCGGCACACGATGATTTCCAAAAGTCTTATACTGCAGAAACTGCAGCATCGTCGGAGCCAGCGTCTCTGACACACAGTTAATCTCATCAATAAATAAGATCCCCTCTCGATGTCCGGTGCGCTCTTCATATTCATAGATAGAGCCAACGATCTCGCTCATGGTATATTCGGTCATCGTGTATTCCCGTTCGCGATAAGTCCGGTGTACCAGTTGAGGCAGCCCCACCGCACTCTGTCTGGTATGGTGTGTAATCGTGTAAGCTACCAGCCCCACCTGACACTCCCTGGCCGCCTGCTCCATAATCGCAGTCTTTCCAATCCCCGGCGGACCAATCAGCAGCACCGGCCGCTGCCTCACCGCAGGGATTCGATAACACCCGCTTTCATCCTTTGCTGTATAGGTGTATACGGTGCGTATGATCTCTTCCTTTGCTTCTTGTATATTCATCTTTCATCTCCCATCTCCAGTGTCAACGTCTGCGCCCAGGAAGGCGCACTGCCTTTTCTCAGTTCCTCATTTAAAAAAACAAATGCCGTATCATATGTCGGCTTTTTCTCCGGATAGATGCCGTCTCCGTCTGTAAAATATAAAAGTCCTTTCAACTGCGTAAGTTCTCCCGTCTCCACCATCTGATCCACCAGCCGAAAGACCGGTGTAAAATCTGTATCCCCATGCCCTTTTACTGTCATATGCGACAGATACTCCTGCCACTCCTCCTCGCAGGTCACACAGACATGCTCCTGCACCATACAGTCACACTGTATCAGATGAATCCGCATATCCTTAAAAAAATTTTCCTTTTCCTGAAAGATCTCCCAAGTCTCCGTCAAAAACCGCCTTACCACTTCTCCCGAACAAGACCCGGACGTGTCAATCGCAATGACAAATTCCTGAAGTTTATGTAATTCCTTATATTCTAACGGCTCCAAAAACACCAGATTCTCATACATCCTCCGGCTGTAATCATAGGGAATATAATCAAAACTGTCCATATCCAGAGACAGTTCCTCCTGATCCACCGCAAACTGCTTTAAAAACTGCCGGTAATCATACCCTCTCTCCTTTTGCAGCACAATCTGCTCTGTCTGATGCCCAGCGCTCCCGCCAGCCTGTCTTTTATGCTCCTCCTGCCACAGCTCCACCTGCTCAAAGACCGTCCTCCACCTGTGGATGGTCTGAGACATCTGCTGCACCTTTTGAAGTCTCTGCTCCCGATCACATCTGCCCGTCTCTTTTTCTTCCATCTCCCAATATCCATGCCCGTCCGCACAGAACACACGTTCTATCTCTTGCAGTTCTTCCTGCCTACATCCTTCCAGCCACAAAGCCAGCTCCCCTTCATAAAAATGCACCTGTTCTTCACGAAGTTTCCGATAATAATGATTCCGACTCCCAGGTATCGGCCAGTCAAATCCCGGCACATGCATCCGGTCAATCCGATATTCCGTCATCAGATCACAAGCCAGCCACCAGATCCGCTTAGGATACCTCCCCTGCCGAAAGCGATGCAGATACATCCCATGAAACAGCAGATGCAGATACCGCCGCTCCAGCACCGAGATCCCCTTCATAAACCACGTCAGCACTTCCTCCACATTCCAGTACAACATCTTTGCGTCTGTCCCTGATCTCCCCTCGGTCCACTGCAACACTGGAACCGCCACTGCTGCTCCCAGCACAGGCAATTTTTTCAAAAGGTCAAACCGCGCCAGCCGAAGCGCCTCCAAAGCCAGTTGTCTCTTTTGCTCCTCCCCCTTCATCCTTCCATGCTCCTCTCTGTCTATCATTATATCTCATTTATTTTCCCTTGAAAAGTCCTGATCCATGCTGCGGCAGGATTGAAAAATCAAGCTTCCTGTGTTATGCTGATAACAATATAAAAGGGGGAATAACCATATGAAAATGCAAGAATCACCAGAAGATTATCTAGAAACCATTCTCGTACTGTCCAAAGAATTAGGAAACGTACGTTCGATCGATGTAGCCAACCACTTAGGCTACAGCAAACCCAGCATCAGCGTAGCCATGAAACGTCTAAGAGAAAATGGCTATATCACGCTGGACGACAATGGTCACCTGCTTCTGACCGGCTCCGGCTTAGCCATCGCTTTAAAAATCTATGAAAAACACCAAGTTCTCACCCAGTTTTTAATCTCTATCGGCGTCAGCGAAGAAACCGCCAAAAAAGATGCCTGTCGCATGGAACATGTTATCAGCGATGAAAGCTTTGAAAAACTCAAAACCTTTTCTCCCCCTTCCAAAAACTAACATCAATAACCTCCCCAAGCCCCTTCCTATCAGCCGGCCAACCCCAGGTTCAGCCACAGCAGGGCCGGCTTAAAGGCAGCTCTTCCAGCCAGCCAACCTCAGAGTCAGCCGAAAAGGGGCGGCTGCCTGGTCAGGCAGCCGCCCCTTTTTGGCTGACTCGTCAATCTATTTCAAGAACCCATTCACAATCTGTTCTTCTGCTTCTTTTTCTGTAAGCCCCAGCGTCATCAGTTTAATCAACTGCTCTCCTGCAATCTTCCCAATCGCTGCCTCATGGATCAGACTGGCATCCAGATGGTTTGCCTCCAGGGAAGGCACCGCATTCACATGCCCCTGATCCATCAGGATCGCATCACACTCCGTATGCCCATAGCACTGATTATTTCCGCAGATCTTGGAGTTAAACACCTGTTTAGAGCTTCCCTTCGCCACGGATCTTGACACCACATTCGCCGTGGAATCCACTCCATTCAGATCCACCTGAAAATTCGTCTCCGCATACTGATCCTCATGGGTCATGATCTTTTCCTTGATAATCAGCGTTGCTCCATCCTTTAACTCCGCCTTCGTATCCCGTATGGTAGAATCCACGCCTTTAATCTGCGTCGTCTCCATCTCCATATATCCATTTTCATCTATATAGATATTGGTGGTAGGATTTAAGATCCGTCCGCCAGTCCCTTCTCCCTCACCATAATGTTTCTCCACATATTTTACCCTGGCATTTTTCCCGATATGGAATGTATGGATTCCATCATGCTCCGTATCCTCATTGCCGCCGCAATGAATCCCGCAGCCCGCCACGATCACCACATCCGAATCCTCTCCGATATAAAAATCATTGTAGACCAGATCCTTTAACCCGCTCTGGCTCACAATCACCGGGATATGAACACTCTCATTTTTCGTACTCGGTTTGATCACAATATCAATGCCCGGCTGGTCCTTTTTACTGATAATATCAATATTCGCTGTTGTATTCCGCCCGGCCAACGTCCCATTGTCGCGGATATTGTAAGCCCCCTCCGGCACACTGTGGAGGTCGGCCACCTTTTTCAGCATATGCATCTGCAATTGGTCCATATCTGATATCCCCCTTATACGATCTTATTCAAAAGTGTACTGCACGCCTCAGAAGACGCATGCAAAAGCTCCGGAAGCACTTCGTCCTTACTTCCCTGTGCCCGCACCTCACCATCTGCCAAAACGACAATCTGATCCGCAATGTTCAAGATCCGCTCCTGATGGGAGATAATGATGATCGAACCCTGGATCTTCTCTCTCATCCCCTCAAACACACGGATTAAATTGTTAAAACTCCAAAGATCAATCCCAGCCTCCGGCTCATCAAAGATAGACAGCTTCGTCCCTCTGGCCATAATCATCGCGATCTCAATCCGCTTTAACTCTCCTCCCGAAAGAGAAGCATTCACTTCCCGGTTGATATAATCCTTGGCACACAGCCCCACCTCTGACAGATATTTACACGCCGCATTGAGCGACAGCGTCTCCCCATGCGCCAGATTGATCAGATCCAATACCGTCAGACCTTTAAAACGAACCGGCTGCTGAAAAGCAAAACTGATCCCTTTTTTTGCCCGTTCTGTAATAGACAGTTCCGTTACATCCTCCCCGTGAAACAAAATTCTCCCGGACGTAGGCTTTAAAATCCCAGCAATAATCTTAGCCATGGTAGATTTTCCTCCCCCATTTGGCCCCGTAATCGCCACAAAACTGTCATTTATTTTTAGATTCACATGCTTCAGGATTCCCTTTTCCTTAGAATCTTCCGTCACCTGATAGCAAATATCCTGTAACTCTAACATCTTTCTCGCCTCCTATGTATCCCATTGATTCAATGCCTAATGCACAGGTGCCAGCAACACTTTTCCAGTGCCGCGATAGACATTTACCAGACCCTCCCCGGAAGCAGCCGACCCAATCAGACTCTTTCCAGAACGCTCCACCGTAAACTCCAGCGTCGAACTCCAGGCAATAGCAAAATTTCCATCCACTTTCAGCACATCATTATTCAATGTAATCTCAATCAATTCCTCTTTCGGATAATCAGACTCCAGACACACAACGCCCTTCCCGCTGATCCCCAGATTAAACAACCCCTCACCACCGGCCACTGCCGAAGAAAGGTTGTTGCGCATCACCGCTTTATGCTTCAGACTGGAATGACAAGCCAAAAACAATCCATCATCCAACACAATAGAACCACCCCAGTCATCCAGATCCTCCAGCAAGATATGCTTATACGTAGGTTCCAGAACCAACGTCCCATCCCCCGTATACTCCGGCTTAATCGCGGACTCACCCGTCACCTTCCCCCGCATAGCCTTACCCAGAAAATCGCCTACTCCTTTCACACCAGTCGTAGCATTCACATTCCCCGCCATCCACTGCATTGCTCCCGCCTGAATTGTCACCTGCGCCTTACTAAGCTCACAGATTACCTGACGCTTACGAACATTCATCTCATTACAAAAATACGCCACCTGCGCATTCTGCGGACTCACACTCAGATCCTTTACGTATTCCACCACCGTAAAAGCTCCTTTTTCATCCAACACACGAATATTACGATTATCCGTAAAATTTCTAATCTGATACATAAAATGTATCCTCCTGTCATCTAATTTTTATGCCGCCTCTATTATACGTCATATGTCGAAAACTTACAACCCAAAGATCTACATTCAAAAAGTCTAAAAGCACCCCTCAGCTCTAAAATATATAACCCCTACATCTCCCAAGCTCAGGTCCAGCCGCGCAACCGGGCGCCTGGGCTTGCACAAACAGTGCTGTGTGGATTGGAGCGGACTGTTGCTTGATTCTGTACGATTTAGGCGGACACTTATGTATCCTAATAAAGCGAACAGAATCGAGTGACTGTCCGATACATTCCATGCAGACGTTTGTCCAAGCCCAGGCGCCCGGTTGTGCGGCTGGACCGTCCTCACTTCACTTCTCTAAATAGCAAACCCTAGTACAAACCCTCTCCAGCAATTCGATACTATGACTCACCGCCAAAAGTCCAATCTCTCTTCTCTCTACTTCCTCCACCAAAAAACTCCAGATCTGGCTCTGCGTTATCAGATCCAGCATCGTACTGATCTCATCCGCCAGTAAAAACTGCGTCCGCTTCCCCAGCGCCCGCGCGATACAAAACCTCTGCATCTCTCCCCCAGAGACCTCCGCCGGAAAGCGATTTTTCCAATCCTCTTCGATCCCCAGCCCCCTGACAATCTCCTCTGAGATCTCATCTCCCTCTTTTAGCACCTCTCTCATCCGAAGCCTTGGATTCACCACCTGCTCCGGATGCTGCCAGATCATCTGTACCGGACAATACCCCCGATAATTCTCCAGTCTCTTTCCATCCAAGAGCACCTCCCCCCGGTCCGGACTCTCATACCCCGCCAGGATCTTGCAAAATGTCGTCTTCCCAAATCCGCTGGGCGCCACAATCCCCACCCGCTCATGACTCTCAATTTTCAGACTAAAATCGTCGAGGATCTGTCTGCTGTCTTTCCCATACCGAAACGATATCCCCCTAGCTTCCAATATCATCTCTCCATCCTCCTGCTTCTCTACGCATGTACACAACGCACTCTTCCACCCTCTACTTCCCGATAGGGAATCACTCCGAGACACTCCCCGTTACAATCCTCGCAGCGAGGCCCAAAAGGGCACCCTTTCGGAAGCTCTTTCACATAAGGCTGCGTCCCCTGAATAAACTGAAAGCCATTTTGCGGCAGTGCACGCCACAATGCCTTAGAATAAGGATGCCGAAGTTTTTCTTCTGACTGAAAATCCGCTGTTGCCGCATCTTCCACCGTCGTCCCGGCATAGAAGACCACCACCCGGTCTGCGACTTCTAACGCCTGCTCCAGATCATGGGTAATCAAAAGCACCCCGGCTCCCTGATCTGCCAGTTCCCGAAAATGGCTCATCACTCTGCGCACCATATCCATATGAAGTCCCGGCGTGGGTTCGTCCGCGATCACCAGTTTGGGGGTCCCCATCAAAGCCGTGGATACCAGCACTCTCCGGTTCATCCCGCCAGACAATTCAAAAGGATACAACTGCTGTACCTCTTCTTTTAGATGATACCCCTGAAAGATCCGATCCAGCCGTTTTTTCGACGCTTTGTCCTTCTTTCCTTTACAGATCTGCGGGCCAATCTTCATCAGCGGGTCCAAAAATGCCACACTCTGCGGAACCAGCACAATCTCATTTCCCCTGAGCATCTTTTGACGTTTTTCTGTCAAAAGTTCACCCTCATACCAAATCTCTCCGCCCATGGTAGCATTGTAGGGTAGAATCCCTAAGATCCCGTGGGCAAGCAGGCTTTTTCCAGAACCACTCGAACCCACAACCGCCACCATCTCTCCCTCATGAACCGTCACGTCCAGGTTGCGGATCACTGGCAGACCTGTCTTTTGAAATCCCCTCTCATATTGTTCAAACGATACGGAAAAATTCCGTATATCCAACACTACTTTTTTCTCGCTCATCTCTATTTCCCCCTATTTATGTGCGCTGCCTGGATCTAACAGTTTGCGCAGATTCTCTCCGGCTACATCAAATAACATCACTGTAAGTACCAGAAAAAGCCCCGGAAATAACGCCAGCCACCAGCGGCCCATCGCCAGATATTTCATGCTCTCTGACAAGATGATTCCGATTGCCGGCTGCTCCGGAGGCAGACCAAAACCTAAAAATGTAATACTTGCCTCATGTAAGATCGCATGAGGAAACATTAAAATCAGCCCCACCAAAAACTGCGGAAACAGATGGGGAAACATATGTTTCCAAGCAATCTCCCATCTGCCGACCCCTAATTTTTGAGCGGTCCGGATATATAAGGCTTCCTTTAATTGCAATACCTCTCCCCGGATCACACGGGCAAGAGACGTCCAGTGGGTCAGCGCCACGCCGACCACCACCCCTTTAAATCCTTTGCCAAATGCATAGGAGATCAGGATCAACAACAAGATATGCGGAATCCCCATCACCAGGTCGATCACCCAGGTGATTACTCCGTCCACTGCCTTTCCCATCGTTGCCGCCAAAGTTCCCAAAAGCAGTGCAAGGATGGAACTCACCCCTGCTGCCAGGATGCCGATGCGGATACTCATGGACAATCCCGTCAAAGTCCTAAGAAACATATCTCTGCCCAGCCAGTCTGTTCCAAAAAGATACGGCATCCCCGGTGATATATCTTTTCTGGAAAAATCCGTCACCATGGCCTCTTCGGAAAACCCCCAGCCGCATACTGTCACCGCCGCCAAAAATACAATAGCAACCAAAAAGAGCAGCACTGTCTTATGTCTTCCATTCATCTGTATCATGCTCCGGCGCCTCCCCTTCGTATTCTTGGATCGATGATGCCATATAAGATATTGGCGATCAGATTGCCACCAAATACAAACATGGCGCTGATCACCGTAATCCCCAGCAAAAGCGGCACATCGCTTCCCAGTCCTGCGGTGACTGCCGCCTGCCCCAGTCCCGGATAAGAGAACACTTGTTCTACCAGGACAGAGCCGCCAAAGATCTCACTGATCGAAGCAAACTGCAGCGTGATCGCCGGCAGGATCACATTGCGAAGCGCATGATTTTTTACGATGCTGTAGGTGCTCTCTCCCCTTGCTTTGGCAAACAGTACATAGTCGCTCTCCATAATCTCGATCATCTTTTCCCTGGTATGCAGCGTAATATTTGCCACACCTGTAATACTAAGCGTAATCGCCGGCAGGATCGCATGCTGTATCCGGTCTGCAATCGTGACACCGCTTGCTTCCACACCGATCGGGACGCTCAGTCCAATCGGAAGCACCTTCAGCCAGACGGCAAAAATCATCAAAAGCACCAGCGCCAGCCAAAAAGCCGGCGTACTGGCAATTAAGAGAGAATACCCTTTGATCATACGGTCTAGCAGACTCCCCTCCCGGATACCGGAGAGAATCCCCAGCACAAATCCCACGATGCCCGACAAGATCCAGGCGATCGTCATAAGCCACAGGGAATTGACGAGTTTAACGCCAATCACCTCTGCTACCGGCCGATGATACAGAAGCGATACTCCCATGTCTCCCCGAAAAAAGTCCCATGCCCATGCAAAAAACCTCTCGACGGGCGGTTTGCCCACGCCCCAATAGGCTTGTAGCTTTGCAATCTGTTCCTGACTCATGGAACCTAGTGCCGCCTGTCCCACATTCGCCTGCAAAGGATCAATCGGTGAGACAGAGATCAGGGTAAATGCAGTTGCACTGACAAAGAATAACAACAGCAGCATCCTGACGACATGTTTTCCAATAAATATCAAATACTCTTTTTTTTCCATTGTTTAGTTCCATTCCCACTGATCCACATTGTTGACAATGGACCAGCCGTGTCCATGAGGATGCAGCTTTTGATCTGCCACTTTCAGATCTGCTTTTGCCCAGTACAGATGGTCGATATTGCACAGCCAGATCCATGGGATATCTCCTTCTTGAGTCACTCCCGTCGTCCCGTCCCATTGGGCTTTTTTCCACAGTTCATAAGAATCCTCTAAAGAAGTCGCCGCCAGGGCTTCATCCATATATTGATCTACGGTCTCGTTGGAATAGGGAGAGTATTCTGCCGTCTTTCCATCCAGCGTATGATAGATATTGTAAAGTTCCATCGGTGTGTGCGCACCCCAGCCCCAGATCAGAGGCTCACTCAGCGCTCTGGTATAAGCCGTATCCCAGCCAACGCCCTCGATGGAAGCCTCGATGCCCAGTTCTCTAAGCTGATTCTGCGTATCTGCTGCCAATGCCTGACGCACCGAGTCGTTAGCGGAATAGAGGATATTTAAGGTTGCCCGGACACCATCTTTTTCCCGGATGCCGTCCGCTCCAGGCGTCCAGCCGGCTTCGTCTAAAAGCGCCGCTGCTCCTTCCGGGTCATAGGAGACCTCTGCCTCTTCGTTATACCACGGCATCTTGTCGCAGATACTGTATGCTGCTGTGCCGTGTCCATTTAACACATGTTCGATCATCTCTTCTCTGTTGATCCCGATATTGATCGCTCTTCTGACCCTTACATCACTGGTAAAATCATTTCCTATCGTATTACCGTTGTCATCTATGGATGCCGGCTCTGCCGGAAGGTTAAAGCCTCGGTTATCCACGCTCTCATAAGACAGAAGCTGATAACCGTCGATGGTCTGATCTGCATACAAAGCCGCCGTATAAGCCAGATCCACCTGCCCGGACAGCGCTGCTGCATATGCAGCATCCTCATCCATAAAGACCACCGTCACCTGCTTCATCTTGGGTGCTTCTCCATAATAATCAGGATTTGCCTCAAAGATAATCTGCTGTCCTTTATCCCACTGTTTCATAATATAACGGCCGGAACCAACCGGATGCTCTCCATAATCCGGCCCGTAGGCGTGCTCTGGTACAATCCCCACAATCGCCATGGAATACGGCCAGATCGAATAGGGTTTTTCCATCTGAAATTCCACCGTTGTATCGTCTGTCGCCACCGCTTCTTTTAACATGGTAAAATCATTTACCGAGCTGTTTTCTTTTACGGTATTATAAGTAAATGCCACGTCTTCTGCGGTCAGAGGCTCACCGTCTGTAAATCTCGCATCATCCCGGATCGTTACCGTCCAGGTCAGCCCATCCTCACTGACCTGCATATCCGTCGCCAGATCATAGTCAATCGTAAGGTCTGTCGTCGTCACCGTAAGAGTACTCTGAATCAGCGGCTCATGCACATGTTCTCCTGCTCCCCATCCATATGCCGGATCAAACCCCGACTCTGGCTCCGAATTAGGCCCCATAGCCACCACTACAGCATCCCTGGTGTCAACAGTCCCTTTTTCACTCTCTCCTGCTGTCTCTGCTGGCTGTGTCTCTGTCTCTTCTCCAGTCTTTCCAGTTCCATTACATCCCGCCACACTTGCCATCACCATGACCGTTGCCAACAAGATACTGTATACTCTTTTTTTCATATGTGATCCCCTTTCTGATTCTGACATTATTTTAACAAACCAAAGACCACTCCGCAAGCCGGGTAGGGGGATATATTTACAGAAAAAAAGAGAATGTCTTTGCCATGGCATCCAACATTCTCTTTTTACAACCTATGCGGTTCTTTTTTCCAGCTCTTCTATTCTCTTTTCCAACTGCTCAATCTTTCTAAGCAAAATATCCAGTGTGCCAGCTTCTAACTTGCAGGCATTGATATCATGTTGCATAGCATCCAGACGCTGCTCCAACTTATCAAATCTTTCGTTAAATCTTTTGTTCAGTCTGTCTTCTGTTCTGCTGATCTCTTCTACGATCGCATTCACAACCATCTTTAATTCATCGTTCATAAGCCATCCTCCTTTTGTCCATTATATCAATTCCCACTATAATTACAAGTCTATCATCTTTTAAAAATTATTTTTTATTGTTCCCTCCCCAGCACCTTCCTGACAGCCTCTTCTTCAAACTGTCTGACATACAGTTCATGATAGTACCCTTTCTGTGCGAGAAGCTTTTCATGGCTGCCCTGTTCGATGATCTTTCCATCTTTTACCACCAGTATCACATCCGCCTGCCGGATCGTGGAGAGGCGATGGGCAATCACAAAGGAGGTATGCCCTCTGAGCAGATGACTTGTTGCCCTCTGAATCAGCTGCTCAGTCTGTGTGTCAATCGAGGATGTGGCTTCATCCAGCACAAAGATCGCCGGATTGGCCAGGACTGCCCGCGCAAATGAGATCAGCTGCTTCTCCCCCACGGAGAGCCGCCCGCCGCTCTCTCCCACATGGCTCTCATAGCCATGCCGCAGTTTGGCGGCCACCTGGTCAGCGGATACCTGTCTTGCGGCCTCTTCCACCTCTTCATCCGTGGCATCCAGACGTCCATAGCGGATATTTTCCCGTATCGTCCCGGAAAACAGATGGGGATTTTGCAGCACATAACCCATCTGACTGTGCAGCCACAACTGGGAGCGCTCCCGATAGTCCACGCCATCGATCAAGATCCGCCCCTTGGTAGGTTCAAAAAACCGCCCCAGCAGATTGACCAGCGTGGATTTGCCGGCGCCGGTCTCTCCCACAATCGCCACATTTTGCCCGGCCGGGACATGCAGGTTAAAATGTTCCAGCACATACTCTTTGCCGTCCGGATACCGAAATGAGACATCCTCAAATACAAGATCTCCTTGTATCCGCTCCCAGTTCTCCCGTTTTGCAGTAAAAGCATCTCCATATCGTTCCACCACTTCCGCCCGGTCCACCACGTTGGGTTCCTGCTCCAAAAGATCCATCACCCGTTCAATATTGGCCTGGCAGGAGATCAGCTCGCTCAAAAGTCTTGCTAACTGCTGAATCGGCTCAAAGATAATCACCGCATAGGAAATAAATACGGACAGCGTACCCAACTGCATTAAGTCTTCCTGCACCAAATTGCCGCCTCTTGCAAGCACCACCGCAGAGGCCACCGAACTGCAAAAAAGAATCAGCGGCACATAGACCGCATTCAGTCTTGCCGAACGGCTCGCCGCTTGCTGCATCCTGGCAGTATGGGTGAAAAATTCCCGGTCATTTTCCCCTTCGATCCCCATACTTTTGGAAGTCTTTACTCCGGTAATCCCTTCATTGTACGCGCTGGTAATCTGTGCATTGATCCGGCGCACCTTTCGATTCCAATGCAAGATCCGCTCTTGAAAATACACTGTCAGAAGTGCGATTCCCGGCACTACCAGCAATAAAATCAAAGCCAGTCCTGTATGCAACATAAACATGACAACAAAAACCGATACCACATAAAGCAGTGCCCAAAACATATCCACTAATCCCCAGGCAACCACAGAAGCGATCTTCAAAGTATCGCTCATCACTCTGGCATGGATATAGCCCACTGGCGTCGTATTATAATAGGAAAACGACAGCGTCTGCAGATGCGCAAACTGCGCCCATTTCAGATCCTGCCCAACCTTCATCTCAATCATCGTAGCCGCATGAACAGAGATATATACGCTGACCGTCTGTAATACAATCATCAACACATAGGCAACAGCAAAAGGTTCTAATCCCTTTAACGTATCTTTTATAATAAAATGATCAATTGCATAGCTCTGAAAGAGCGGCACCAAAAGATCCACTCCGGCCAGAAAGATATTTAACCCCATAGTAGTGAGAAAATATTTTCGATAGGGCCTGAAAAATGGAAACATCTTTGCCCAGATCCGAAAACTGAATGGTCTGTTGTACTCCTGTTCCTCGTAAGCTGCCATCTCATCCTCCCTCTATCTGATCTCTGTCATCGTTACTCATCTGAATCTGATAGATCTTATGATAGATCCCGTCTTTTTGAATCAGTTGTGCATGAGTTCCCGTCTCTCTCACCTCTCCCTGGTCCAGTACCAGGATCTGATCCGCTCCCATCAGCGTCGTAATCCGGTGCGAGATCAGGATCACGGTCGCGCCTTTCATCCGCTCTTTGAGTGCCTGACGGATCTGATAATCCGTCTGAGAATCCACTGCTGAGAGCGAATCATCAAATACCATAATCGGCGCCTCCTGAAGCAGCATCCTTGCAATCGCCACCCGCTGCCTCTGCCCGCCGGATAACGTCACACCCCGCTCTCCCACCAACGTCTCATAGCCATCTGCAAATCCCATAATCGCCTCATCCACACAGGCAATCCGCGCTGCATCCCGGATCTGATCCATCGTGGCGCCTGGCGCAGAAGCAGCAATATTTTCCCGTATCGTCCTGGAATAGAGAAATGGTTCCTGCAATACCATCCCTACATTGCGTCGCAGCCAGAACAGAGGAATCCTGCGGATATCTTTGCCGCCAATGGTGATCGTCCCTCTCTCTAGCGGATAGAGCCTGGTCAAAAGCTGTACCAGCGTGGATTTTCCACTCCCGGTTCCTCCCAGGATTCCGAAGGTCTGCCCCTCCTGAATAGAAAAAGACACTTCTTTTACGACCTCTTTTCCCTCTGTATAGGCAAATGACACCTTTGAAAAGGTGATATCCGTACTTTCAGGAATCTCTTCTCCCTGATCATAGGCTTCTTCCTGCCCACGAATCATATAATCCACACGCTCAAAGGAGACACCCGCTTTGCTCATATCCGAAAGGATACGGCCCAATCCACGGACCGGCCATACCAGCACTGTATTATAGGAAGCAAATGCTACAAATTCGCCTACTGACATGTTTCCATGGACGGCTTCCACCACTCCCAACACAATCACAGCCACCACCTGCAGTCCTGTGATCAGATCTCCCACACCCCAATAGAGTCCCGATAACGTCCCCAGACGAATCCACAGGCGGGCAAATGCCTCGTTTTTCTCCTGAAAACGGTCCATCTCATACTGTTCCCGTCCAAAGGCTCGCACCACCCGTACACCAGTGGCATTTTCCTGAACGACCGTAGACAGCTCTCCCTCTGCTTCATCGGCAGCAGTAAAACGATTGGCGATCAGACGGTAAAAGATGGCAGAATACGCTACGATCACAGGGATGAACAAAAGTACCACACAAGCCAATCTGCAGTTCATAGACGCCATCATCACAAAAGAGATGGTAACTAAAAAGACTGTCCGAAAGACTTCCAAAAGCTGTGTCACAACAAAATTGCGGATCACTTCCACGTCGGAAGTACAGCGCTGGATGATATCACCGGTCTGATTCTGTTCATGCCAGCTCATAGGCAGTCTCTGCACATGTGCAAAGAGAAAATTCCTCATATTTTTGGCAAAATCCTCCCCCGCCTGGGCTGTACAAGTACGCATCACAAACGTAGAAAGACCAGACAGGACAGCTACCAGGATAATCGCCAATGCCAGCAGGTAGAGATGGGATCTCAGGTACTCGTAGCCCTGGCCTGACAAAACTTTGTCAATGCTGAATCGAAAGATCTGAGGAGTGACAGCGTTGAGCGCCGTCGTGACAAAAGAAGCGGCGACAGCGCACAAAAAGTAGCGCTTGGAGCCGCGGAAAAAACGGAAGATTAAGGTTAGTTTTCGGTTGGATGTGATTTTCATTATCGCAACAGCCGCATTACCGATTCCCGGCAAATCTATCATAATACTCTTCTGCTTTCTCTTTTGTAAGCTGAAAACGCTTTTGAAGTTTCTCCAAACTTCTCTCTTTAGGAATCTGTTCTTCTAAATTATCTTCTATCAGCACCTGTATCCCTACTTCTAACCCTTCCTCAAAAATGCTCATCCCCAAACCACTCACATGCATTACCTCCTTCCACAGTTCTTCATTCTCAGAAAAATCAATATACTTTTTCACCTTGTCCATAAAGTCCCCTTTATGCGGCGACATGATCGTATCAAGAAAGCGAAGCAGTTCATACCACTCTTCTTCTTCCTTTCCATTATACACCTGATCGCCTAACTTGATAATCACCAAAGTCATCAAATCGTATTTTTCTTTTTTCACTTTATGCGCACTGTTTTTTGTATTGACAATCTCATATACTGCCACACTATATTGATCTCTCTTAGGAATATCGTCTTTGCAGATCCAGATGCTGTAACATTTCTCCAGCTGTCCATAATCGGTCATGTCAGTAGCTAATGATAATTGGGAGGACAGACGTCTGGCTAAGTAGTAGATTCCCCTCTTCTCTACAGGATACCCCGGTTGGTACGTCTTCTGCGGTTCGATGTCCACATGTAGACTGACAAGTACCTTCTCTGTAGAAAGAAGCGGATTTTTCGCCCGAAAAGCCAAGTCAAAATAAGAGGTCTTCTCATTGAGCTGCACATATTCTGCATTATCCCCTAAGACTTGTGTGTTGGTTCTCCCAGGTGATACCTCTGTCTCTGAAGTGATAGAATCTGCCTCGATAAACTCCATCACTTCTTTTCGCATATATCCTTTCTACTCTGTCATCACTTCCCCAAGGAGCACTGCCAGCACTTCCTTGTTGCGCAGGAGCATCTTGCTGTGGATGTCCATCCCTGTCGTATCTGCCGTAATCTGCATGTCGCTTAGCACATGCATACTTCCTGTGACTTTGTCCATATCGTTCTCCCTTCTCAATTATCGAACTTATGTTCTTGTAGTAGCATGGGGACATATATTTGTCAACATAAAAACAGCATGACCTATTCATTTTATGATATGAATAAAACATGCTGTTATTGTTAGCTTACTATTTCACTTTTCAGAACCATTTGTAAATCTTCTAAACGAATCACTCATACAACCATATTGTTCCGCCAGAGCTGCACTTAGTTTTTGATCCAGTTTTGGATCTTCTGATGCCTGTTCTTCGTTCTCTGTTGTATGGTCGCTCTCATTTTGTGCCATTGCCATAACATGCACTGCCTTTCCTTCTATTCTGCCGCCTTCACAGACGTAATATGCGGGTTCACGCCTTCATACCAGTACAGGAATCCTTCCATATCGATCACATCCCCCACATGCAGCGCCTTCACAGCTGCATATACATCGCTTGTGCTGTCGCAGAGGTTGGATTCTACGGTAAAGGTGTAGGTCTCTCCATCCAGGGATACATTGAAATACAGATCATCGCCCTCTTGCCCGGAGCCATCCCATCCATACAGATATGCCGAGCCATCTTCTCCTGCTGCTTCCACGGTCATCCCCTTAAAAGCCACAAACTGATTCTGGCTCTGAATCAGCTCCTCAGAAGCCAAAAGAGAGGTCACATCTTTTGCTTCTGCCACATAATTTCCTTCCAGGATCTCGAAAGTGGCATCTGTGATCTCCACTTCTCCGGACCATTCTGCCTTATATCCCATCACCCGGATCTTTGTCCCGGTCTTCAGCTTCTCATAGTCCTCCTCAGAGCACGCCATATTATAGAGGAAATACGCCCCGTCCTGATCCTGCGCATACACTGTCACCTGGCCTTCATACCAGGCCTGCTTTGCCTGCACATAAGCCTCGATCACAACTTCGGTATCTATCTCTGCTTTTTCATACTCCTCATACGTCATCACGCCCTCTGATTTTGCATCCTCCCCGCTGTCACTTTTCGGAGAACCTCCACAGCCCACACAGCCTGTCACCAGCAAAAGGCTCAGACACATTGCTACCAATCTCTTCATTTCTCATTCCTCCTGTAAACTTTTTCACCATGCAGTCCTCAGACTGCAACCCATGAGCGACGCCTTCTGTCACCATATTTTTATACGAAAGGCACTCGCCAGCACAAACTCATTATACACAACCATCTCAGGAAATCAATACCTTTCCCGATTTTCCTGTTTCCTAAGGGAAGCATTTATCGTCTCTTCCATCTCCTCCATCCCATATACCCCAAGATTCCTATCCAGGCTCCTGCAAGCGCCCCCAGCAGCCCTTTTGCGGTCATCGGAAGCTCACCTAGCTCCTTTTTTTCCCGGATTCCCAACCGGTTCTCTCCTTTGATCTGATCCAGCCGGTACAAAGCCTGTACCTCCTGGTACAGTTCTTCCATATACTTATCCTCGATCTTCTCCCCTCGTCTCACCGATTTAACCGTATTTTCGATCAACTGGCCAGCCGCGTCCCGAAGAGAAGCCGATCCATTGAACACCGGCGTCACAAAGGTATCCTCCACATGCTCCATCAAAAGCTTAGCCGCTTCGATCTTCACCTGATAATATTGCTCTGTATCCTCCCCGCACCGGCTCAGATACTCCTGATACTCCTCTGAATCCTGCGCTTTTTGAGTCACTGGAATATACCCCTCGGTCTTTGCATACGCGGTCTGCACCTTATCTGACAACAGATACTGTGCAAACAGCCAGGAAGCCAACACTTCCTGAGAATCTTCTTTATTAAATATACAGATGGAAGGCCCCTGGGAGATCATCTTAGGATGCCTGGGGTCATACTGCGGCACCATCCGAACTTCCGTCTCAAACTCTACCACTTTATCCTCGCTGATATCCAAAAGCGGCGCATCGGTTCCCATCCAGGTAGCTCCAGCCGTGGAGTCCACCGCAAAGATACACTGACCCGCATTTAAAAAATTGGCCGGATAGCCGGAGATTTTAAATGTAGAAAACGCCCCTCTTGGAACATGTGATGCGATATCATACAAAAGTTCTTTGGTTGTATCCTGAAAGAGCAAAAGTTCTCCCTCTTCATTGGAATACCCGGCATCTTTTTGTTTTAGCATCTGAATCATCATATTGTCAGTGGATTTATAGAGAAAAGGGATCAGGATCTTCTGCCCGTTGACCAGATAATTTCCCTCTTGGTCCTGTCTCATAGCCGCCTCCGAGACTTCCCATACAAAATCCCAGGTCAGAATATCTGGCAATGTATACCCTAGCTTCTCCACATACGTTCGGTTGACATAACATACCTCCGTGGAACGCATATAAGGCATCGCATAATAATGGCCTTCAAATGCGCACTCGTCCAGATACTGCGGCACCACCTCTTCCATGGCAGGGCCGTCAAAAAGAACCTCACTGCCATGCAGACCATACCATTCATCCTCCATCAGTTCTTCCAGAGGCACCACGGTATTGACTCCCGTCAGATACGTCGCAATATGATCCGGATAGGTGATACAGACGTTGGGCGTCGTGCGGGTGGCGATATTGGTGATCACATCATTGTAGATCTTTCCATAGTCTGTATACAGCCGCAGATTCACATGGATGTTGGGATAGAGCGTCTCAAAATCCGCGATTGCCTGTTCATAGACTGCGGTCTGTACTTTATTGGTGTCATTTTTTGCCCAAAAGGTAATCTCATAGTCTCTGGACTGATCGAACTGCTTTGGGACTGCAAACGCACGAAGCCCTTCCTGCCCATGGCATCCTGTCAGCAGACACAGACAGCCAGTCAAAAGCAGCAGCACACGCAGAGCGACATTTTTCTTGTCTTTCATCCTTTTGTCCCTCCTCTTGACACTCCAGCCATCACCTTTTTGCGAAACACCAAAAACAAGACCACAAGCGGCACACAGATCACGACCACGGCTGCCATCATTGCCGGGATATTCTCCCGTCCAAAGCCATTTTCCCGGATCTCCTGTATCCCGTTGGAGACTAAGTAATACGCTGCATCATCGGTAATCAGCCGCGGCCATACGTAGGAGTTCCAACATTCGATGACTTTTAATATCAATATCGTGATCAAAGTGGGTCTCGACATCGGGATCATCACTTTCCACAGATATTTCAGATCCGAAGTCCCGTCCACCTTGGCCGCATAATACAGGCTGTCCGGAATCTGTTCAAAATTTTCTTTCAGAAGATAAATATAAAAGACCGACATCACCGACGGCAGAATCAGACCTAGAAAAGAATTACGCAGATCCAGATTGGTAATGGTCACAAAATTTGTGATAATCACCAGTTCATTGGGGATCATCATCATGGACAAAAAGGAAAAAAACAGCAGGTTTTTCCCTCTGAACTCAAGTCTTGCAAAAGCAAATGCCGCCAAGACCACCACAACCATCATCACTGCTGTGGTCACGATCGTAAAGAGCGCCGTATTTAAAAGATACCGCCCCAGGGAAACTGCCGTAAAAGCCTCCACATAATTTTGCAGTGTCGGAGACAAGGTATAAAATTTTGGAATATATTCTGCATTATAGGCGCTGTAGCTTTTGACGGAAGTCAGAACCATCCAATAAAAAGGAAACAACACCAGAACTGCCCAAAAAAACAGCATCAGATACGTAGCAGTCTGCGCTATTGTCTTATTCGTTTTCCAGTCCTTTCTCACCAAGCCTTCACCGCCTTTTTACTGCTCACCAACAGATTGATGCACGTAATCGTCAATACAATGGCAAAGAGCAGGATCGCCGCTGCAGAAGCATAGGAAGGATATCCTCCGCTGTCGCCATACAGCATGTCGTATACATATCCTACGATGGTATTCATCTTGGCCGCATTGAGATCTGTGCCAAACAGCGCCACCACATCGCTGTACGCTTTAAAAGCGCCAATAAATCCAGTGATCACCAGGTAAAAGATCATCGGCGAGATCATCGGCAATGTGATCCGAACAAATATCCGAAATTCTGAAGTCCCGTCCACTTTGGCCGCCTGATAATACTCCGGATTCACCGAAGCGAGAGCTGCGGTCAGGATCAGGATCTTAAAGGGCATCACCACCCAGATGGTATAAAAACACAGCACAAACATCTTCGCCCAGTAGGGTCCTTCAATAAAATCCACCGAACTGCCGCCAAACCACTGGATCAAAAGGTTGACAAATCCATCCGAATAGGGTGTCTTTTTAAATAAAATCATAAAAACCAGTCCGACTGCTAACGTATTGGTCACATAGGGCAGAAAATAGATCGTCTGCAGCAGATTTCTAAGCGGCCGGATCGCATGCAGGCCCGCCGCAATCAACAGGGCGATCCCGGTCGATAAAGGCACCGTGATCACCACCAGCAGACAAGTATTTTTCACAGCCTGCAAAAAATACGGATCATGCAGCACATAGGAATAGTTATAGGTTCCAATGCCAAAATACGTCTGTGACGCAGAATTATATCCTTCTTCAAAGGAATAGATCAGCACATCCACCATCGGATAGACGAAAAAAGCCCCCAAAAACAAGATCGCCGGCAGCAGATAGAGCCAGCCCTTCCATCTCTCAAACCTCTCACGTGCTCTCATACCTGACTCCTTGTCTGCAATTTGATCGGTATCCGTTTTTCTGTCTCTTTGTCAAACAGATAGGTCTTAGAAGGCTTCAGGTCAAAAGAGACCACAGGATTCTTCGTTTCGACCTTCTGTTCTGCACTTATGATTGAACGGAGCTTAGGCATAAGCGACGCCGGATGCGCAGAGACTACACTGTTGTCGCGTCCCATCACCTCCACGCTGCACAGCTCACAGTGAAGCGCTCCTTGCGCCTGTAATACAAAACCCTCCGGCCTGATACCCACACAGACCTCTCTTGTCTCTTCTGTGTCCGGAACAGACAGTACGGACTCTCCCCCGATATAGAGGCTGTGCGCCCGCAGCTGCCCTTCTAACAGGTTGACAGACGGTGTGCCTAAGAATTTTGCCACAAAGAGATTGCAAGGGTCGTCATAGACCTCCTGGGGCTGCCCGATCTGCTGCACTATCCCCTCTTTCATCACCACAATCTGATCAGAGATGCTCATAGCCTCCTCTTGATCATGCGTGACAAAGATCGTAGTGATCTTCGTCTCCCTCTGGATCCTCTTGATCTCTTCTCTGGTCTGAAGCCGCAGTCTGGCGTCTAAGTTCGAGAGAGGTTCATCCAACAGCAAGACCTTGGGTCTTTTTACCAGAGCGCGGGCGATGGCCACCCGCTGCTGCTGTCCCCCGGAGAGTTCTCCTGGCTTTCTGTCCATCAGGTCTTCGATCTGTACAAGTTTTGCTGCCTCATACGCTTTTTCTGACATCAAAGCCTTCGTAAGCTTCTCTTTTCCTTTCAGGTTCTGAAGTGGAAAGAGAATATTTTGCATCACGCTTAGATGGGGATATAGAGCATAATTTTGAAATACCAGACCAATTCCCCGCTTCTGGGGCGGCAGATCGGTCACGTCATCCGCTCCAAAAAAGATCCTTCCGCTGGTGGGCTTTTGCAGGCCGCTTAACAGATGCAGCGTCGTACTCTTTCCGCAGCCGGAAGGGCCTAGCAGCCCGATTAGCTGTCCGTCTGGTATCCGAAAACTAACATCCTTGAGCGCTGTCACTTCTTCCTGTCTTTTCCTGCCGCGTCCTGGATAGATCTTTGTCAGATTTTGTAGTGTAACTTCCATATTACTCCTATCTTTGCTTGCTCTCTACTTTTCTTGTGCTGCGCTTTTTACATCTGAGCAGTTTTTATTAGATCTTCTTCTGGAAATGTATCTTCCCCAAAGCGTGCCCGTTCTATCCCCTGCTTCCGGCAGGGGCAATATTCGTTTAAGCTTTTGCTATCTCTATCCATACAGGAGGCACTGTCTCACAGGATCACCTGAAAGCCTGTCAGCACTTCTGTATGCATCAACGGGCAGCTCCTGAGATCTGCCTGCTGTAACCCTGGCATTTGCAACAGCAATCGACAGTCTGAAAAATTTGTGTTATACAAGGAAAGTCTCTTCATCTTTTTACACTGGGTAAGAAAAGAAAAATCATTCACGCAGATCTGTTCGATCACTAATTCTCTGAGGTTGGACATCCGCCCGATCGCAGACCAGTCATCGGTATCATATGCATAGGTTCGCTCTGGAAATCCATATTCATCCGGCTTTTTCAGATACACCGTATGCCGTTCCAGTCCAGAATCCAGATAGTCCGGATCCAATACCAGATGCAGCTTTTTTATTTCGGGAAACAACAGATCCCAGTCAGCTCTGGTCGAAGGCAGACGGCCATAGATTTTCTGCAATACCAGAGCAATCAAGGGATGGATGGCCAGATCGCGATGCTCTGACCCTTTTCTTTTCTCCCACGGCTGATGGGGGATGATCCGCAGAATATGGGGTCTTGGAATCCCTGGCATCGGCGGATTGATCATCCTCTCTTCGACCAATTCTTTTACATGGCAGGCATTGAAAAAGACTCGGCTCTGATCGCTTTTTCGCCTGGCCTCTTCTATGTCTTCCTCCCTCTGCGTGACATATATAGAAGATTCCATCTCATTACAGATGCGTTCTAACTTCTCCACCAGGCGTTCGCTTGGCGCTATAGGAACCGCCATCACTGCCGCATTTAACAGAGCAACATCTTCCCGTTCTTCTAACAATTCCAGAAAAAGATCCAGATCATCTTTTGCATCCTCAAACTGACCAAATGCGCGTATTAACTCTGGTTTGTTTTTCTGAGATGCGATCTTCCAAAATCCAATCACATCTTTCAGATGTATCTGCGGACATTTGATCAGTATCTGAAATGCCAAATACCAGCTCGAATCTGCAAGTTTTGGCACTGCCAGGAGAATCTGTTCCCCCCAATACGCCAATACTGCCGCTTTCTCTTCCTCTTTCAGATCACGAAGTGAATGGTAGACTTCTGCGACCACTGCATCATACAGCCCTGCTTCCCACCGCCTCTGTAGCAGCGCGTCTTTTTTCTGGATATCTATACGGCCAAGCAATCTTAGCAACAGATCTGCATCAGAAGTGTCACTATATTCTTCTGCTGCTTCCTCAATCAGAGCCGCCGTCTCCTTAGACAGTGTGGGGAATTTTTGCATACTTTCTAGAATGAGCCATCGCTCTTTTACAGTTGCTGCCTCCCGATACTGCCGGCACAGCTCTTCTTCATCGCCGTCTAAGTTGGTTCCAAACCAAAAGATCTCATAGCCACTGGCCACTTCTCGAAGCCATCTCAGATACCAGGCGAGAAAGCCAGACTCTCTTGGGAAAAAGAGATAGTCTTCGCCCTGATAGCTAAGCCGCCCTCTGTCCGCTCCTGTCACCTGAAGACAGACAAAATAGCCGTCTCCCTGAGAAGCGATGGGGAGCTGCCCCTGCTTATAGTCCCCTTCGTTCATCCATCCGTACACTTCTTTCAGGGAGAAAAGTCCGTAATAAGGCCCTGCTCCCCCATTTCCTGCCTGCAGGAGAAACTTCCGGTATTCTTCTGGCAGTTTCGCCTGTATCTTTCGTTCAAAGGCTTCCACTTCTTCTAAGGAAGCCTTTTCCTTCCATTTATATTGATGTACTTCTGCCCCAAACTGTTGCAGATCCTGATCTGCTTCTTTGGCCCGTTTCAGCCATTCTCTTAATTCTTCCAGCCAGTATTCTGTTCCCATCCTATTGTAGAGACTCCTCCTGAAGTCTGTCAAATTCTGCCATACACTCATCCACCGTGGCACCATTTAGCAATTCCCGAACGATCAGGCAGGTATTCCCCCACTGTTCCATTTTCATACCGGCATTACAGCCAAGCACATAGATATCTTCCTGAATCTTATCATTCAGAGGCTTCAGTGCGGGGATGCATTCCACTTCCACATTTTTAGAAGGAGAGATCACTTTATTGGTCTCTGTATAGATCTGAAGTGCTTCATCTGATAAGATGATCTCCAAGACATCCAACGTATCTTCTGCGTGTTCTGCGTCAGTCCCGACGCCATAGCCTGTCACAGACACCACAGGCATCTGTCCGAGACTACTTGGAAAACCGATTACCTGCAGATTAAAATCTGGATCTCCATAAGCGGTCTCTGAATTGGCAGCGCCCCAATAAGCCATGACAATCGGCGTCTTCTGTGCCAGAAAATCTTCTTTTTCTCCCTCGATTGCCTCGCTGACATAGGCTTTCTTAGCATCGACGTATCCCAGATCGATCAAAGTCTGGAGATATTCAAAACCAGGCCGCATATACTCGCTGTATTTTTTCTCTCCGCTGTTAAGCGCCGCAATCTCGGCTTCGGTATCTCCTCCGTTATAAAGGTCTGCATAGCCCTGCGCAAACACAAAGTTTTCCAGCCACCAGCGATTCGCGCCGATAGGTGTTTCAATCCCGTTTTCCTGGAAGACTTTGCAGCAATGAAGCAGATCTTCTGGTGTCTCAGGCAGTGCCAAGTCATATTGATCAAACAGATCCTTATTCACAAATAAGCCATTTACCACGACTTCCTGGGGAATCGCCACCAGCTTTCCATCCACCGTATTTGCCGCCTTCACCACATCTCTTAGATTCTCCACACAAGAGAGTCCTGACAGATCCATAAGATTTCCTTCAGACCCCAAGATCTGTATCGTGTCAGGATTCAGCAGATAGACATCATCCATATTGTTGCGCGCCCTGTCTAGCACTACATCATCATAGATTTTCTCCTGGTAGTTTTCTGCGGTATAGGTCCGATAGGCCACCTGCACCCCCAACTGTTCCTCAGCCATTATAATTGTCAGATCAAATGCATTTCTGGCAAGATTATCTGCATCCGGATTGGATTTTTCCATAGGCCCAAACAAGTTCACTATCTTCTCACTCTTCTCCTCTGTGGAAATCAGATTTATGTTTTCTTCTTGCTCCTGGCATGCCATCAGCAAGCATACCGACGTACTGATCATACAAAGCGTTAGAAGTCTTTTCTTTTTCATGATTCTTCTCTATCCTCCATACACTGTTTGATCGCTTTTTTTAATAACTCAATATCAATGGGTTTTGCCACATGGATATTCATCCCTGCATCCAGTGCTTCTTTTTCATCTTCTGCAAAAGCGTTGGCTGTCATGGCGATAATCGGTATCTGCCTTGCATCCTCCCGCTGCAGAGTCCGGATGGCTCTGGTGGCCTCATAGCCGTTCATCTCTGGCATCTGTACATCCATCAGGATTGCATCAAACTCTCCTTTTTTTGCCTGTGCAAAGCGCTCTAGCGCCTGCTGCCCGTTCTCCACGATCTCACAACTGGCTCCTTCCATCTCCAAGATCTCTGTTAAGATCTCAGCATTGATCTCATTGTCCTCCGCTGCGAGAAAATGCAGGCCATTCAGGCTGTTTTCTTGTGCTTCCTGAAGTGGCTCTTCTTTGATATGCTCCTTTTGCATCTCTGAGATCCTCTCCTTAAATGCAGCCACAAAGAATGGTTTTGCCAGTGTCTCCAGATGCTCCAGCTCTATAGTCTCTTTGATCCCCATCGCATCAAACGCTACCAGCACTAACACCGGCGCCATAATATCCCCAGCCGACTGTATCTCTTTTATCGTCTTAATATCCTCTAAGAGCGTCCAGTCCAGAAGGATCATATCATAATTTTCCTGAGACTCTATGCCTTCTTGTATCTTTTGGGCAGCTTCTTTGATACAGGATGTGGTATCTACCCATACGCCCGTATCTTTCATCAAAGTCTGCATATTCTGACAGGCTTTTTGATCCGGGTCCACTGCCAGTATCTTAGAGATCCCGCTCTTTTCCCAGAATACCTTATCTTCCTGACTCTCCGGGATACGAAATTCCAGTTCTACCCGGAAGAGGCTTCCTTTATCCACCTCACTGAAGACTTCTATAGTTCCGCCCATCAGTTCCACAATATTTTTGGTGATCGCCATACCAAGCCCGGTTCCCTGTACTTTATTGGTGGTGCTGTTCTCTGCTCTGGTGAAGGTATCAAAGATTGTGGTCAGGTATTCTGGCGTCATGCCATATCCATTGTCTTCCACCTCGATACGGATATGCTCATACTGGCTGGAACGCTGTTTCAGTCCAATGATGCGAAACCAGATCTCGCCTCCTTCCTGGGTATATTTTACTGCGTTGGAGAGAAGGTTAATGAGGATCTGGTTGATCCTAGTCTCATCCCCCATCAGGTATTCATGCTTGATCCCTGTGACATCCACATAAAAATGCTGGTCCTTTGTCTTTGCCATCGGACGAATAATAGCATCCACAGAAGACACCAGACTGTTTAAGGTAAATTCCTCGATATTTAATACCGCTTTCCCGCTCTCGATCTTGGAGACATCTAAGATATCATTGATCAGACTGAGCAGATGCTGTCCGGATGCCATGATCTTTCTTGTGTACGCTCTGACCTTTTCCGGATTGTCTGCATCCTTGGCAAGCAGCGTTGTAAAACCAAGCACTGCATTCATCGGTGTACGGATGTCATGGGACATATTGGAGAGAAACATCGTCTTGGAATTGCTCGCAATCTGCGCAGCCTGCAGTGCTTCTGCCAGCTGCTGGTTGTGGATCTCTCGTTCTTCTTCCTGCTCTTTTCGGATCTTGTTCTGCTGTCTCTGGTTCAGATAGTACAAAAAGCAGCACAGGAAAAAAGCAATCAGCATCACGGAGACCACAACAAAGATATTCTGATTGACCGTCCTGCCCTCCTGCTGGATCGCTTCCACCGGCACATAACCAATCAGATAGATACTTCCTCCATTGACCGCCCACATATAGTTCAGTGCTTCTTTTCCCCGGATCCGATGGTAAAACAGGATATTTTTCCCGTTGGCCACACAGTCTGCCACTTCTGCCTTTAGCTCTTCCTCCTGAATATTGTTGGCCCGGTAAAAATCCTCCCGATTCAGGTGCCCTGCCTGTCGCTCCCCTACTCCTTTTGGTTTCATCACCAGCCGCTCGCTCTTGGCATCCATTATATAGAGCATGGCTTTTTGATCGTAAAATCCATCAGGCAGTGATCTTTCAAACGAATCATACGTATATTCTACATAGAGACTCGCGATCTCTTCCTCGCCTCGGATCACCGGACATTTCATCGAATATGCCCAGGTTCCCATATAGTTGAGATAAGACTGTGAGATCGGTATCCCTTCTACGGTCTTTCCAAAGGAGAAATCCAGTCCCTCCTCCGAAAATACCTCCCCATCATTTGAGATCCCTTCTGTCTCCCCTGCCAGGATCAAGGACACCTTCACCATGGTCTGATTTTTCTGAAATCTTAAAATATAGTCCTTTGGCTCCTCCATGACTGACATCTCCTGTGCCATCAGTACCTGAAATTCCGCCTCTTTCTTCAAGATCGCCTCAATGGTGCATTTGATCAAATCCAGACTTTCGCTCAGATTCTGTATCGCTGATGATGACATCTCAGTTGTAATCTTATGCGAAATAGAAAACACCACTGCGCCCAACAAACAAAATACTATGATAATCGAAAACAGCAAGGTAATCCCCTGATCTATGATACTTCTGTCATGTTTCTCTTTCATCTCACTCACCAACCATCTATCAAATCCATCTTTGCAGCGCTTCTTCTAATTTTTCAATATCAATGGGTTTGGCAATATGGCCATTCATACCTGCTTCTTCTGATTTTTTGATGTCATCCGCAAATGCATCTGCGGTCATCGCTATAATGGGAATCTGTCTTAGATCTTCCCGCTTTGAAGAGCGAATTGCCTTTACTGCTTCATAGCCATTCATCACTGGCATCTGGATATCCATAAAGATCAGATCATAGTATCCAGGTTCCTTTTCCAGCACACGATCCACTGCAACCTGTCCATTCAATGCCTGTTCCACCTGGATGCCCACCACGTCCAAAAGCTCCGAGGCCACTTCGATATTCAGTTCATTGTCCTCCACAAGCAACACTCGTTTGCCTGAAAAATCCTGCTGTTGAAAAGCCTCAAGCGCTGTGGCAGGTCTTTGGCCACGATTCAGCCCCAGGATCTCTTTTAAGACGGCTATCAGTCTGGACTTAAACAGCGGCTTCTCGACAAACGCATCCACACCGGCATCCAATGCTTCCGATTCAATATCCGACCAGCCATAAACAGACAAGATAATCGCTGGATTGTTCTTTCCTATCACACGGCGGATCTCTTTTGAAGTATCTATCACATCCTGACCTGGCATATTCCGGTCCAGGATCACAACTGAGAACTCATTTTCTTCTGTTTTCGCTTCCTGCATACGCCGCATCGCCGCATCCGCGCTCACTGCATACTCCACATATACTCCAAGACTGTCAAGAATTTCACAAGCGCTCTTGCAGGCAGCCTCTTCATCATCCACCACCAAGACTCTAAGCGACGCAAAAGCCCCGACATCCTCCTGTGTGACATGGTCTAATTTCAGATAGACCGTGACGGTAAACTTTGACCCTTTGCCAAGCGTACTCTCCACCTTGATATCCCCGTTCATCATACGGGCAATATTGACCGCGATAGTCATGCCAAGCCCCGTCCCTTCGATCTTGCCTGTACGGGAATCCGAGGCGCGGGAAAATGGTTCAAAGATCTGATTGATATAATCTTTTTCCATGCCAATCCCGGTATCTTCAAAGGCAAACTCATAAAATCCGCTGCCTGCAATATGGGAGGTTTTCTCTTCAATACGGATATCAATCTTTCCTTTTGGCGGAGTAAATTTTATGGCATTGCCCATAATATTCATAAAGATCTGCTGAAGCCTCTGCTCATCTCCGATCACATCCTCATGTTCTAATCCTGCAACAAACGCATTTAATTCCAGTCCTTTTGCTTCGATCTGTGCATGGAAGACCGTCAGCAGATTTTCCAGAGTGTCAGACAAGTTAAAAGCATTTTCTGCCATACTCACTCTGCCGCTTTCGATCCGGCTCATATCTAATACTTCATTGATCAGTCCCAAAAGATGCTTGCTTGAGATGGTAATCTTGTCAAGCGCATCCATTACCCTCTCTTTTTCATTAATATGCATCCCGGCGACAGCGGTCATACCCAAAATGGCATTCATCGGCGTACGGATATCATGACTCATCCGGGATAAAAACTCGCTTTTTGCCAAGCTCGCAGCTTTTGCCCGCTCCACCGCCAGCAAAAGCATCTCTTTTTGTTCTTCCTCCTTGTGGATAATCTCGTCAATACTTCGTATGGCCAAAGTGACTGCTGCGGTCTTGCCATCGACCATCTCTGCTACTGTGATCGCCGTGGAACACCACTCATAGATGCCATCCTTTGCCTTTCTTTTGTACTGAAATTCCACATGGTCTTTTGTCTCTAACTGCTGCAATATATGAGACAGTTCCAAAAATTCTTCCAGCTGTTCCCGATGCTCTTCGGCTATCAGATTCGTCTCAAAGCGGCTCGACACAAACTGCGTATTATAATCCCCACATTCCGAAGCGATCCCGCGATAAGGATAGAGCATCTCATACCTGCCGCTGATCACATCAATATAGTAAATAGCCCGGTAAGCACGCGCCGTACCATTCATCGCATTTTGATATACCCGGTTTCGCTCTGCCATCTCATTGCGCTCTTTTACCAATGCTTTTGTCTTCTCTTCCTGTCTGTAATTCCAGACTGCCTGAAATACAATCAACATGATGCCAATCATAGTAAGCACCAGACAGATATAATGAAACTGATTCAGGCCGAAGAAGATCTCGTCCTTTGGTATGGTCAGGATGGCAGTCCATCCATTGTTCATATGGTGAAAATAGACATTTCGATAAGCCCCGTTGGCGTCTTTTACATTTTCCAGGACCTGATTTTTTTTCTCCCGATTGGCATGTTCCATCACGTCGTCAACCAGTTGTTGATATTTTTCGTAAGAATACTGGCCTGATGTCTTATAATATAACAGTGTTCCCTGTTTTCCAATCAGATAATACGAAGCATCTTTGGGCAGTGTGAGATTGACATTGTTCAGTTCAAAACAAGAGAACATCATATCAATTGCTAAAAAGCTTCCTGTGGAAGGGACGACTTTACACATAGTCACTACCGGAAGACCTGTCACCGCATCCGTATAGGCAGGAGACAGATAGATCTCACCCTCTGCTTCAAGCGCCCCCTGATAATATTCTGTATCAAAAAAAGAATAGTCTTTCATAGCCCCGATCTTAGGATGATTGGAGATGATCTCTCTGCCGCCCATCGCTCCTCCATAGATCTGCACATGGTCTTTGCCATACAGCTCTGTCAAGCCATTCATAAAAGGATACAGCCTTTCTTTTACTTCTTCTAACGTCACGCCTTCTTGTTCACATTCTTCCAGATAGTTGACACTAATCGTCAGTACCGACTCACAGATCCGGACATTACTCTCCTCTTCCAGCGAATAATTCTCTGCCAGCGTAAGTCCCATCTTGTTGGTATTCTCCCTCAAAGATCTTCGCAATATATTTGCGCAAAGCACAATCACACAGACAAACATCGCCAGTACAATCATTTTGTTGCGCATCTGTTTGAGCATTTGTCTTCTTTTCTCTTTGTTCATCGAAACTTTACCCTTTCCAGCCTGTCGTACAGAAGTCTTATTAGATAAATGTCTGATATATCTTTGAACTATATTTTACCTTTTATAAGAGCAAAAATCAATAGTTCCAAAAAGAAGACTAT
>CAJUGG010000082.1 GCA_910585995.1 uncultured Lachnospiraceae bacterium | reverse complement strand
GCCTGATTATAAGGATCACCCCCGCCTACGCGGGGAACACTTAGCCGGATAGGTTCCCGCGGTGCTTTTCGTAGGATCACCCCCGCCTACGCGGGGAACACTCATTTTTTCGGCAATTCCGGCGGTTACATATAGGATCACCCCCGCCTACGCGGGGAACACAGCCTCGGACGGCGCCCCAAAAGAAAGGAGCTAGGATCACCCCCGCCTACGCGGGGAACACCATTGGGTTTATCCCCAAAAAAGAAACTAAGTAGGATCACCCCCGCCTACGCGGGGAACACAATTTCCTTTCTTTTGTTCATTTCTATTTGTGCGGATCACCCCCGCCTACGCGGGGAACACGCCTGCTGCTTGATCTTTTGACACTTGACATAAGGATCACCCCCGCCTACGCGGGGAACACGTTGCATCGTTCAGGCAGCGGAAAAAATCGCCAGGATCACCCCCGCCTACGCGGGGAACACTTTTCCTGTTCAAAGCCGATCAGGAACACATAGGATCACCCCCGCCTACGCGGGGAACACTGATGGAGCATTGTTTAGTCCTGAACATATGAAGGATCACCCCCGCCTACGCGGGGAACACACTAAAAATCTCCCGAAAACAAAGGGATTTCCGATCCCAACTCATTATAATTTATTTAGTTCCAAGTAAATCCTATAAGTTAACATACAGTCTTCCAACGCCCTATGCATTGTGGTAGTATCTAAGGAAAAATGTGCTGCTACTGTTTCTAATCGAAAGTTTTCCAGATCATCTATCTTTCGGCGAGCCATCTGAAGAACATCTTTCGTTTTTTTGATCACCATATTTTTCCCTGTCCGTTCACACATTCTTTGTATAAAATTTACATCAAATTGTACATGATAGCCAACGATTAAATCATTTCCTACAAATTTTTGAATCTGCTCAAAAGCTTCTTCTTCTGTAATCCCCTGACTTTTTATCATCTCATTTGTGATGCCAGTCAATTTTGTTACCGCTTCTGGAATATCTTTCTCACATTTCACAAAACATTGAAATTGATCCACTATTTGATCCTGACTGATTTTTAACAGACCCACTTCAATAATCCGATCACAATCATAATCCACCCCGGTTGTCTCCACATCGATCACCACATAGTCTGAAGAAGCCTTACTTTTTAAAGAGTTTGCCATCTTGCTGTATTTTGAAGCTTTACTAAACCCCTTCTTCAGAATACTTCCATTTCCTTCATCTGCGTTTAGAAGCAGTGGCTTTTTCATTAAAGTAATCCCTTCATAATCTGTCGCAATCCAGGTAGTATTATGAGTGAGAAACGTATACCCTTGCTCATTATTTGTGGAATAGACCATAGTTGCCTGCCCAGTTTTGATATTGTCACAAACTCTGCTCCACAGTTCGTCTCGCACTTTAGCGCTTAATTTTCCTATGTAGACTCCTGTGTTCACTTCATTTAACCATTTAGATAGATCTCCCCTTAGTCCTGGTGGGCAATTAGTAACACAGATCACAATCACGTTTCATCACCCGCTTCTGCATAGGAAATCCCATGCTGCAATTCGCCCTGTATATTATCCCAGAGATAAAGTGTACTTTTATAGTCCTCTTCCTGCCATTCCCCATCAGCAAGTAAATATTTGATATCATGCACCATCCGCTCCAAGACACGCCCTTTTCTAAATTCATCCCGCACCCTGCGTCTGGTAGCACTGCCTATATCCTCTACATTTTCTGCTGCCATCTCAAAAGCAACAGGAATCGTGATCTCTGCTTTATACAAATCAGCAATGTCGTACACAAACGACAATTCATGTCCCACATGTACAAATCCCAATCCCGGAGAGCAGCCAAGAGCACAGATTACCGCATGAGCAAGTCCATACAGACATGCATTTCCGGCCGACAAAGCTTGATTTACAGGATCTCCATCCTCATAATCATTCGGCCGATAGTTCCTTTTATCCCATGGTACATTCCATCTTTTTGACTGTTCCCGATAGGCCGAACGAATCCGACTGCCTTCCCTTCCCCTTAGCTGCTGCATAGTCAATTTTGACACATCTTCATTGGGAAATCTCATCTGGTACATCATCCTGGCGACATGTATATGTTTCTTCTCATTGCTTACCAACTGCGCCTGTTTAAGCAAAAGTGTCGCATGATTGGTCAAAGCTCGTCCATAAGCATAATATCGAACACCATGCTCTCCTACCCATATCGTAGTAACTCCCGCGTCCCCGATCAACTCCATAGCTCTGTGAGTCACATCTGTTCCTGGACCTAACAGCAGAACAGATATCGCAGCCGCCGGAATATGTGTGATGCCAGATTCGTCTCTGACTGTAATTGCACCATGATCTCTGTTGATTTTGCATCTCTCCAAATAGATAAATGTCATGCGGTCCTGTACACGGGGCAATGCCTGAATCTCTGGCTTGTCTATCCTTTTCTTATGTTCCATCTAGCCCCCGATTCTCATAATTGTAAGAAGTCCCATACCATATGCTTTTTCCCGCCCTATGCCACTCATCAATGTATCTCTAAACAAATCCACATCTTCTACACACAGTGTTCCTTCAAATACCACTTCTAAGATCCGTACCTTTTGACGGGTATTTCGTTTGGTAAAGATCCGCCAGTTAGACTCCATCACACATGCTGCATCAGGCAAAATACAAAAGCCTTTCTTTTCCGCCTGGCGATACAACCATTCTAATTGATATTTCTCCGTGGTATGTGCGACCACCTTCCCCCTCTCTTTTTCTCTTTTCAGGCTGTGAACTGGATTCGCTGTCAGCCTGAAGTGCCATTTTGAACCCTTTTCAATCCGATTCAACAACCTGTCATATTCCCTAGATTCCCCACAATCCCCTTCAAATCCAAATTGAGCAGCAATGCATGACAGATCTGGTTTCACAGCACTGACAATCAATAAATAAGATTTGTCTCTTAGTTTATCAATCCTCCATAGATTTCTGCTCTGTCTTTCACCAAATGCTTCTTCCACTGCGCCATGAATTTTATTGGGAGAAACTATCGCCACTTGCGTCTTTCTCTTTGACGTATCCAAAAGAACTCTTGAAAAATACATTAATCTTCCCCCAATTCCACCATAGGATCATGTTCTGTAGATACCGAATATGATCTTTTTTTCACAATCTTCCCACGCATCTCTCTTCTGTAGCGATATCTGTATTCCCTTCTAAATGGGGAAAAAGAAATCGGTACATCCTTTTTCATATCTCTTCCTTGCGCATCCTCTATTACAATCCGCAGATCCCGTTGATCCAAAAAACGAAACAGAGAATCTCTTCTCCAATCCGGCACAAGCCATTCCTCTTCTAAAAGCGCAGAATACAAATCACAATTCTGTATTCCCAACACTAAAGGTTGTGTTGGAGGACAGGAACGCCTGCCTAAAAAAAGCGCATACTTTGGATGTAAAAGAGCATCTTCTAATTCTTTTAAAAACTCCATATTCTCACAGCTTAATCCAGCCAAAAAAAATGCATCACTTAAATAAACTTTATTGGCAAGATTGGCATTTAGTTTTTGTCCCATCTGTGTAATCTGAAAGTCATTCAGTCTTGTGCCTTGGCAGTCAATTCTGACGCCAAATGTCAGTTTTACCAGATCTTCCAGTGAATCTGTTCTTTTTCTTCCAAGAGCTGCTGCAAGCATCCCAATTACTCCGCTCTTTGTAGGCATATCATCCGTTTCCCGATTGTCATATACCGATTCAGACCCCCATGACTGCAATGGAGCATGTAATCTAAGCAGTAATGTGTACAATCTGTCACTTCCCTTCCTTCAGGCATTTTTCGATCTCCTGTTCCACCTGATCCAAAAGCTCTGTCAGATTTACCTTTTCAG
Source organism: uncultured Lachnospiraceae bacterium (assembly GCA_910585995.1). Classification (GTDB taxonomy): domain Bacteria; phylum Bacillota; class Clostridia; order Lachnospirales; family Lachnospiraceae; genus Hominiventricola. Next base: position 7,984 of record CAJUGG010000082.1, on the reverse strand, counting down.
CAAAATCCCCATAATCTCCTCCAACTATCCATGCCTTCGAAGGATCTGCCGCATAGTTCTCATACACTCTGCGTGCTTCTTTGATCAGTGCTTTTTCCGATGCCTCCACATATCCCCTGTTTTCAGTTATTACTGGTCTTTCAAAAGCTCCTGACAGATTAATCGGCTGATCCTCTCGTATGGTCACATAAATCAGATCAGGAACTGTTCGGTTCGCAAAAGTATTCTGTTTTCCAGTTGGCATAGAACGGATAAATGCCTCTCCAAAGCCTCTCACTGCCAATTTCAACTCGTCTATGTCCAGATTTTCCGCCAATTCTCTTACATTGACAGTTGCATAACGGTATAGCGTAGAAGAATTAAACTCCACTGTTCCCAGATGCCCTGCTCCTGCTGTATCTTCTGCTCCACAATCATCCACTGCTGTAAAATAATCATATTCATTGCTTACTGCATGGGTAGATATGCTATGAGCCACTTGGGCTGCTGCATCATAATTCAGGCTGGGATTGCTTGCTGCCATACGGCCAAACAACAGGATATCCACACTTGGATCATCATTAACTGCTTTTTCAAAATCGGATTTGAACATCTTATCCTTTTCTTTTTTAGAAGAAGTATCTTCATAATATTTCACCGTAAGATCGGCAATATTTTTAATTTGTTTCGCACTGACAAAGAAAAGAGCATCTTTTTTATCTGATCCTGCCTTAACTCCAGCCAGCTCTAATGCTTCCTTTACTGTCTTCTCTGCCTCTTTGATATCAAATTCCTCATGATCTGCACATATTTGATTTACAACCAGTTCCGAAAGCTTTTTAGTTCGATATCCAAGCTGCTCTGATGCAAACAGCTCTTTAAACATCTTTCTCATGGCACTTTTCCACGCCTGGGAAGATACCCTGGCCCTCATGGTTCCCCCATACATCGCAGTCTTAGGGCTTCCCGTATCATCTCTGTTTACGCAGCTAGGCGGAACGGTTTGAATTACATGAAAATCAACATACAAATTTTTGTTCATTTATCTTTCTCCTTTTTTTCTTCATTTTCTTCATTTTCTTCTTGAGTTCTTCCCCCATAGAAATCCTGTCCCCATTTTAGACACACTCGTTTCTTTCCTTCTTGGAACTGCATCTCATACAGATCTCCTGCCAGCTTTTGATAATTCATGAAAATGCCATTGCTTCTAAGTAGTTGCACAATGCCCCGCAGATGATAGGATAACTCCTTTCTGTCTACTGCTGTGGCAAGCATCCGCATTTTTTGCACAATCCTCTGCTCTGCATTGGGATCATTGCCATAGGAATTTTTCAATCGATACAAGGCTGTCCCCATACTGACTTCTTCGTCCGTGTGCATCCACTGCTTTTTTGCATCATATCCCTGCTGATGCAGCGCATATAATGTCAATACCGTATAACACACCCATTCTTCCTTTGTGGCAGTTCCATCTTTGCTCCAGAACTCCTGCGGCATGTCTTTTAACAGGATTCCTAACAGCTGTGGAAGTTCTCCAATCTCCCGCCCTGCTCCCCGCCGAAGATTGGCGATCATCGCCTTACCGCTGCCAAGATCTGCTTCTGCCTGCAAACTATGTAGTTTTTTGCCTACAAAATTTTCAATCTCTGCCTTTTTGCTCATATTCTCCCCTTTCTATCATTTGTTCTCGGTTTTTTTATAAATCTTCCCCAGTTCCCATAAAAACCCATTCATGATTCCCGGAATCGTCAGCAAACTTTTCTTACCACTCTTTGCTTCCTCTTCCCTGTAAATATAAAGATCACTCCCCAAGGTGATCACATAGTCTTCCACAGCCTTTCTGGCATAATGATACGACTGTCTTTCCCATTCGTCCTGTTTTTCTTCTCCGCTGTCCGTCTTGGGATCTATATTCATCAGCCACTCTCTGAATGGACCATCTATGGAAAAATAATAGGTTCTGATCAGAGCATCTTTGATGCCATTTTTAGCGGAACCATTTCCATATAAAAGCTTGCAGAACCGATAAGCAGCATGATTCAACGCCTCCGAAGCCACTTTTTGACATTTTTCAACCTGGTCACAGATATGGCTGATCCATACCTTATCCAGATCAGACAAAAGTTCTGCCGACATCGTAAGAGAATCATTCACACAATCTCCATAGGTATAACTCATCTGATCCCCATACACCATTCCAATCATCCGAAATGTCAATAAAAAATCCGGGGGAAGCAATTGATGCATATGCAGCGCCTGCATCCACTGTACCACTCCAGGATTGTGTTCAGGATGTTTCTCTCCTGTATTGGTACTGCGAGCAGAATCCAAAAGCGCCGGAAATTCTCTCCATACATGAATCGCCGGATTGTGAGTCTGTGGCATAAAATGTTGTATATCTGTTTTTTTATCTGCCTTTTTCCCTTTCCAGATAGTCATCGGTTCATCGAAATCATCTTCCAGAGAAGTAAAATCTCCTCCTATGGCGCGATATCCTGTCACACTGCCTTCCTCTCTTTTTAGCATGATGCGTCTGGATTGTATCGTATATCGTTCAGGCAGATTGTCAAATGCACTGATCTTACACCCCTGTCCGGTTCTGACTGCCTGTTCCCAGACGGGTTTTGGCTCTTCCCAAAGTTCTCCGTCTGCTTTTTGTGCACATAGATTGAGCATCAACATCTGAAACAGATTGTCCCCATTCACCATAACATACCCAAGCTGTCCCAGTCTGCCTACTCCTACTGGCAGCCCTTCTCCTGGAGCCTTTTTATCTGTCTTTACATTGACTGCATAGGCGTTTAGGTGCACAAGCCAACGCGCTGCCTCTCCATAGCTGAGTCGTTTTAATTCTTCTCCGTCTGTCATGCTAAAATGATGTCTGGTTTTTGCGTTGTTGCTTTCCTTGATATTGCCAAAGAGACATTCTGAACCATAATCGGTCCCATACTGCAGATCATTCACCTGCCAAAATGGTGTCTCTGGATGAAACAGCCAAAACCGTTCGCGAAAGCTTTCCAAGTACTCCCTTACTGCCTCCTCCGGAAATCTCCCTGCTCTCCAATATCTTTGCCAGCGTATGAGTGCGATCTCCTCCTCTTCCCAGTCATCAGCATCTTCATCATCTCCTGCTTCCTCTTCTATCATGCTCTCGGAAAGTCTGCTGCTTTCTCCATCTGCACGATAGCGATAGAAAATCGTCAGCGCTGCTGCAAGAAGCAATCGAAAAATTGCTGCGTCCTGCGTCGGCATCTCTCCGGATAAATATTGATATTCATGTGCATGAACCAATGCATCGACCAAAGAAACTTCTTTTGGTTCCAATGAAGGTGTTACCACTCGAATCCATGACTCATCCAGAAGATTAAACTCCTTCTTTTGCATCTCTTTCCTCCTTTCTCTCATACTCTAATCCTTTTTCAAAGCTATAGTGTAAGGTATATCCATTCAGTTCTCCCCGATTCTCCTGATCTAATAAAAGAATCAATTCTCCTTTCAGCCAGGAAGACAACTGCCATTGGGACAACTCCCTTCTGTTTTTCTCCTCTAGTTCCGAGATAGTATCGTTTTGATTCCATTCCATACACAATGCGTGCGGCAGCTTGATCCGTTGCATAGCAATCTTTCGTCCCTGTTCCCGATCCGGAACCTGAAATGCAGACAGTCCAAAAGATTCTCTTGCATCTTCTCCTGTAAACAAGATCTCCCCGTCTTGTCCTCTCTTCATCAACAGAACCTCTATCGAAGACGCAGCATCCCTGACACCTGCACTTGCCAATGTCTCACTTGATATTTCAGGATTGTCAAGAATCGCCTGCATCAGTTTTGAGGAAGGCCGCCTCAATAGATACTCATTTGCTTTCTTCTTTTTTTCTTTTATCTTATCTGTATGCTCTGTTTGTGCAGCCAGATAGGATTCTTTGGTGATCCCCAGATGATCTTTTGTATCATACACCTTTTGCACCAATGCAGAAATATCGCCAGGTATCTTGATTTCATCCGGCAAGATGGCTTCCGTCCGCATCAAAAGATAGTCCCCATAGATACTTTTAGTGCCCTTATCATAAGCCTCTTCACCTTCCCGCAAAATAATACATTCTGGAGACTTCAGACGCTTGGGTCTGAAACGCTCATGTCTGTGAAGTCTCCCGATCCTCTGAAGCAGCAGATCCATCGGGCAAAGCTGTGTGACCATAAGATCCGCATCATAATCCAAAGACTGTTCGAGCACTTGCGTTCCAATCAATATCAGTCGATTTCTGTCCTCTTTATTGGAACTTTTTCCCATTTTCTCAAGCAATGCCTGCTCCTTTTGATAGCGGTCCGGCATGATATATTGCGCATGGTATAGTATCAAAGTGACATGCTCCATTTCTCTTTTACATTCTTCATAGATCTTTTGAGCAGTTTTTACGGTATTTACGATTATACAGGCACATCCCCCTTCTGCCAGTCTGTCATCTACCAGATGAATCATATCTAAGATCTGATCCACCTGCTGAATTTTTACCGTTTTATCTTGTATATCCTGCTCAATACCTACTTGTCCAACCGTCTCTCCATCTGTCCAGGTCAAAAGAGGATAGCCCGTATTTTGTGCCCATCCGGGATTCCTGTACGTAATCTCTGCCTTTTTCTTTTTCAGATAATATTTGGCATATGCCTCGGCATAACAGTTTACCAACGCTTCCCGCCTGTCAAAAGGCAGTGTCGCTGACAATAAGATCACAGGGACTCCATAGGCTGCCACCCACTGTAATGAACGTTCCAGATATTCGTTCATATATGCATCATATGCGTGACATTCATCAATCACAATCACTTTTCCGACCAAACCCACATGCCTTAGCATAAAGTGTTTTCTTCTTAGCGAAGCCATCAAAAACTGATCCACAGTGCCTATGACAAAATCCGCCAGAAGCGCTTTCTTGCTCCCTTGAAACCACGTATTCACTCCCAGCTGATCCGGAGCTCGTTCATCCTCTTCCATGTATGCTTTCCCTTTCATGACCAGCTGATGATAATCCTCGTTAAATTCTGCAGAACTGTGAACCAACTGAATGGTATTGGATGTACCTTCTGACGCCTTTGCTCCCCATTTATATAATCGTTCAAACAACCCATTGCTTGTTGCCTGGGTAGGAAGTCCATAAAAGATCCCTCCTGCCTCTTTTCTCGATGCCAATACTTCCGCAGCTCCTAATGCAGTCTCTGTCTTTCCGACCCCCATCTGGGCCTCCAGCACAAAGATGCCAGGATTTTTCGTATGATTTATGATATCTATCACACATTTTTGCACATCATTGGGAGAAAATCCAAATCGTTTTTCAAATTCTTCTTCGTCCATTTGATTGACTTCCGAATCCCATCCCTCAGAAAAAGCAGCCTTTTTCCACCCATCATGGACTCGATCAGGATAGACATTTTCTTCTCCAGAATCTTCCAGTGACAGCAGTGGAAAAAACGCAGTATTGCTTGCAATCCAATCGGCGGTAATCAATAATCCTGACAGCAAGATCTGCGCCTTTAAGGTCAGCACGGGTAAATCACTAACGGATGAAATCCCTGCCAATTCCAGCGCCTGCTCTACAATATCCTGCCAGGCTTCTTTCCATATGATCTCTGTCTCTTTATCTTTCTCTCTGCCGTAAAAATTTACCGGATATTTCAAAAGCAGATCCGCTGCTCCCATGATCGAATCCGCACCGATTGGTCTCCCATGGTGCGCCCCTACTACCATTGTCAGACTTTCATGTATTCCAAATCCAGTGGTATCGCTCTTTAGAATCCATTGCCCTGCATAGGCATGTGGCGTCTTTCCTTCCGCCCGATATGTCTTGTTCACGATAAAACCACTGTTTGTAATCTCCTCATACTTCTCTTGGCAAGACCTTGTAATAACACATTGGAAATAGGAAATTGCCTTTCCGATGTCATGGACAGCCGCAAGAAACACGGCTACTATCAAAAATTGTTCCTCATTCAGATTTGCTGCATGTATCACAGATTTGGGAATCCATCTTAACACCAGATGCCGCATAATCCCCGCTGTATCCCGCAAATGCATCCATAATGGAAGCCATCGATCATCTGTTTCCCGGTCTGTCTTCGCCATCAGTCTCTTATATCTCTTTTGCATCTATTATTTTCCCTTTTTAATCAAGACCTTCTTTCCTTCAAATGCAAAACCATAGGCCCGGATCTGTTCTGCAGGAATCCCCCGATATTCTAAATCAGCCCTGTACTGCTGTTTGTCGATCTGTTTTAAAGCCTCATCTGCAGTCTCTTCCAAAGATGCCTCATCTTCAAAATCTCTCACTTTAAACTCCATAATCACCGCAGGATCAGTCTTCTTTCGAGGCTCCAAGATCACATCATACCTGCCAAATCCGCTCTCCCGGTTGGAAGTGATAATATAATGATCTGCCAGTTCTACCACAAGTCCCAATACAAAACCATGATAGAAACGCTCTGGCTCTGATTCCACAGAAGGCTTTTTCCCGCTGTCAAAGAAACTGATAGTGGTCAACGCCACTTTATTTATATAGACATTCATAGACTTTATATCGTCTTCCAGCAATGCTTTTAAAAATCCATGATAGGCAGCCCCGGAGCCGGCAAACCATTTTTTTATCATCTTGCGGAACATAATCTGTACTTCTTTGTTAGTTATGGCTAATTCGTATAGCTCCTCTCCCGTCTCCTCGATCATCTGATAGCTTTCGACCTTCAGATATCCACTCGCCAAAAACAGGCTCCATATAGCATTTTCATTTGTATCCAATTGATCAAAGATAATCTGTTCATCAATCTCTTTGCACAGAGGTTCTCCTTTTAGCAGCCTTTCCATAGAGGTCTTAATCTCCATGCTGCCTTCCCGGACAAGCTTGTCGATCAGACTATTGCTGCTGGTGTTAGCCCAGTAAGTGGAAAGTTCCCCCGTCTTCAGATAATACAAAATAGACCATGGATTATAGATATCCCGACTACTTCCAAAAGTAAATCCATCATACCAGTTCTTAGCTTCTGCACAGCGCTGATGCATCCCACACTCATCAAGCACAGCAAATACTTCTTCTTCTGTAAAACCAAAACTGCTCGCATACATCATAGAAGTAGTTGTCACTACTGTCAGATGATTTAAGTCCGAAAAAATCGACTCCTTGCTGACTCTTGTAATCCCTGTCATAACTGCCCGTTCCAGATAAGGATTCGTTTTAAAAGTAGAATTAAACAGCCCTCGGATAAAATCCACCATCTCCCGCCAGTACCCATATACCCAGGCTTCCTGTAGTGGCGTATCATATTCATCCAACAGAATCATCACTTTTTTCCCATAATAACGCGACAAGTAGCCGGAAAGATTCTTTAAAGAATATGAAGCCTCTGCATCACTCATCTCCCCAAAGACCCTTTGATAGAATCTGTGTTCTTCCTCTTTTAAGCTCCCTTGAGACAGCAAATAATCATGCTTGCTGTACACTTCTTGTATCAGCATACAGATCTTCTCTCTGGCAAGGCTAAACGTATTGGCTTTGATATCTGCAAAACTCAAAAAAATAACCGGATATGTCCCCTGAAGCTTTCGATATTTTTCATCTTTCCATATGGATAGTCCTTCAAAGACCTCACCCCGCCCTGCATATTCCACAGATAAAAACCGTTCTAACATATTCATGTTTAAGGTCTTTCCAAATCTCCGAGGACGGGTAATCAGCGTCACCTCATCCTTATTTTCCCACCACTCTCTGATAAAATCTGTTTTGTCAATGTAAAGACAATGTTCTGTGATCAATTTTTCAAAATTCTGAATCCCAATTCCAATCGGTCTTACCATATCCTGAAACCTTTCTTTAAAGCATCACTCCTGTCTACAAGTTCACTATAATACAATAGGGAACATATGTCAATAACAAAACCATAAATTTATACACGAGAAGCACAATTTAAAATCACAGATTTCCATTTTCCATTGAAAATCACCCCCGCATATGCGGGGAACATT
>CAJUGG010000081.1 GCA_910585995.1 uncultured Lachnospiraceae bacterium | reverse complement strand
TTTCCAGTGCTTTATCGTCATAAAGCCGGTATCCCGCTTCACTTTTGCCAGTCGGCTTTAACAGTCCGATTTCATCATAATAGTGGAGCGTGCGCACGCTGATACCTGTTATATTTGATACCTCTTTTACTGTCCTCATAGCTATCGGCCTCCTGTTCTTGATAGTTCCACTCTAACCTATGACGTTCCGTGAGAGTCAATAGGTAATTTCAAATATTTTTGAATAATTGCATTTTATCTTTATAGCCTTATTTTCGGCTATAGTAAATTTTTAGCTACCTATTATTATTTTTATTGAGGTGATGCAAATGATTACTTTTAAACCGCTCTGGAAAACATTACAAGAAAAAATATCAGTCAATACACGCTTATAAAAAAACTGGTAAATGGCCACCCTTTATCTACCGATATCTTAATAAACTCCGTTTTTGATGGATACTATTTAACTATTAACTTTGAAAATACTCTATGTTGCACACCATCCCCTTCTTTTTCCGAGAATATTTCACGGTAAGTACCCGGCGCAAGCCCTATGAACTGATTGAAATAATTTGTAAAATGGCTCTGGTCTGAAAACCCTGTCCTTATGGCTGCCTCCATAGGTGGCACACTTTCCGATAACAGCCTTTTTGCCTCATTGATGCGGACTGTCTCAAGATATCGGTACGGCGTGACTCCTTTTTCTTTCGTAAAGGCCCGCAGCAGCGTTGATTTGCTAAGCCCGGCATGACGGCAAATCTGGTCTAAACAAATACGTTCCGTAAAATGCTCTGTCATATATGCACAGGCTTTCTCGATCTCCTGCCTACATTCCGGGATACAGCTTTTAAAAGGCTTCCCATAATTCTGAATGAGGTACGAAAGCAGAAACAGCAAAGTTTCCTCTTTCTTGAACTCCCCTGTCCCTTCATCACTCTGCGCACAGGCATGGCTGTCACCCGGATTGAAAAGCACAATGTTTCCTTCCTCTATAGCATATTTTCTGTCCCTGCAGGAAAGTACACGCTCCCCTTTCTCCACAAACCCTATGACATAATGCTCATGAAAATGACTTGGAAACGGCTGCACAATCCCCTCAAAGCGGTATGCTTCCATCCTCAATTCATCATATACCACGGTCCTTATTTCTTTTTTCACATGGATTTCCTCCTTGTCAAGAGCCATTTTACCTTTTATTTTTTCCTGCGGCTTGTAAAATATCTTCATTTTTCTGATTGATCGGTTTTATTGCCTCGATTTGCCCCGTTCTGCCTTACAAATGCCGCTGATTTTCAGCATAAAAATGACCAGCCACTATGTTTTAGCTGGTCATTTCAAGGCTTATCCTTATTTTTCTGTAAAAGCTTTCCTTATTTAGACTAATTCTCTAATGATTATATGGATGCTGCCAGAATCTCTTCCTTTCTGCTCAGGATCTCATCTGACAAAAGCTGTGCTTCCACATTTTCAAATCCCAGACGCTCAATAGTCTGTGACAGGCGCTCTCCGGCTTTCCCCTGTTCTTTAAACAGCAAGATCGTCTTCTCAATCACGGACAATGCCTCTTCTTTATCTGTAAAGACTTTACGAAGGGTACGCCCCTGTGCCACTTGTTTGCCCCAGCGTCCACCGATATAGATCTTGTATCCATAAGTGCCATCTTTAATAGCATCAAACGGACATTTTTCCACACAACGTCCACAGTGATTACAGATAGCAGGATCTATCTGCAATACGCCGTCCACCACTTTGGCCGCTTTGACTGGACAGTTCTTCTCAATGGCGCATTTTTTGCAGCCTTTGCAGGTGTCTTTATCAAAATTGGGGATCAACTGACCAATAATTCCCAAATCATTCAGATCAGGTTTTACACAGTTATTGGGACATCCGCCCACGGCGATCTTAAATTTGTGAGGAAGCGCGACCTGACGGTATCCCTCGTAAAATCTTTCATGAATCTCTCTTGCCAATGCAAAAGAATCCAAAAGGCCATACTGACAGGTTGTACCCTTACAAGATACCACTGGACGCACCTTTGCTCCGGTTCCTCCTGTGACTAAGCCTTCTTTGGCGATAAACTGTTGAAATTCCTCGATCTTATCATAGGGAATCCCTGGTACTTCGATGGTCATACGGGTCGTAAAGGCCACTTCGCCGCTGCCGAATCTCTCAGCTGCCTCTGCGATACATCTCTGCTGTGCAGCGGTGATCTTGCCGTTTACCGTGATGATGCGCCCGTTAAAATTATCGGTTCCCCTGTTGTTCAAAAACCCCATGCCTTTGACTCTTTTTTCATCTGCTGCACTTACACTTAATGGCGCCATTCTTATTCTCTCCTTATCTTTTTACTAGATTGCCGGATTGTACTGGCAATCTGTTTATGGGTTCTTAGTTACTTTTCTGTCCCGGTTTTTCTGCATAATTAGTATTATAGCACTTGTTTCCCATTCTGAAAAATGATATTATTCTATCATATTGATAGGTAAAATCTATAGACAAAGGAGACTGAACGAATGACCATACGACATCTAAAAATCTTTATCACTGTCGCAGAATGTGGTTCTATGAATACAGCAGCAAGACAGCTTTTTCTCTCCCAGCCCACGATCAGCCAGGCGATCCGGGAATTAGAGGAATATTATGATACCCGCCTTTTCGACCGCCTCTCCAGACGCCTGTATATCACCCCCATCGGGCAGGAACTTTTAAACAATGCCTATCAAGTCGTGGGGCAATTTCAGCAGTTAGAACGAAATATGCAAAAAAGGCATCAAAAAGACATCATCCGCATTGGCTCTACCATCACCATTGGTTCCTGCTTAATCTCCAATGTCCTGAATGATTTTCAGCAGGCCCTGCCAGAGACCGAGACTTATACCTTTATCGGAAATACCCATATGATAGAAGAAAAACTGCTAAAATCCGAACTGGATATCGCGATTGTAGAAGGAGAGATCCATCACCGGGATCTTATCATCATCCCCAGCATCCGGGACTTTCTTGTCTTAGGCTGCAGCTTGGATCATCCTTTTGCCAAGCGGGACAGAGTCCATGTCAAAGAACTAGAAGATCAAAAATTCGTGATGCGGGAGCCTGGCAGCGGTACACGGGCACTGTTTGACAAGTTTATCAAACGGCACAATCTGAATATCCACACCTCCTGGGAAGCCACCTGTCCCGATGCTTTTAGAAATGCCATCTTATATAACCAGTGTCTGGCGGTCGTCTCTGTCAGACTGTTAGAGCGCGATATCAGGAGCCGCCAGATCCATATCTTCAATCCGCAGTCTGACGAGTTAGAACGCTCTTTCAGCCTGGTCTATCACAAAGACAAAGTATTTACTCCTTCTATGAATGCCATACGCCAGATCATCACCCAGTATCAGCAGCCGGATTGGCTCAACAATATCCCTGTAGGGATCTTAAGCGAACAGTAATTATAGAGAAGCCGCCAGCTCATTCGCTTCATCCAGCCAGTGTAGATATAGATTCTGTTCTGTGACAGAATCTATAATCGCATTGACCTGCTCTAAAAGCTCTGTCTCGCCTTTTACCACTCCGCCTGCAATCTCGTTTGACGTATAAGACAGCTCCACCTCCGAGCGCGCCAGCTCCGGATACTCTCTGAGCATTTCTCCCGCCAGTGCCTCCTCTAGCACGACACCATCCACGGTTCCCATCCGAAGCATCAGTACGGCACCAGATACATTCTCTGTCAGATTGAGATAGGATTCCGGAAACTGTTCCACCACAATCTGTGCCTGAAGGCTTCCATACTGTGCCGCCAGCGTCTTTTCCTGAAAATCTTCTATAGAACGAAGTTTTGACTCCTGCCGCTCTTTTACCAGGATCACCTGAGTCCCCGGCCGATAGTACACTTTGGTAAAATCAAGTTTCTCCTCACGGTCTTTTTCCTGTAACATACCCAAAAGCACCAGATCCACAGTTCCCTCAGACACTGCGTCCAGGCACTCATCAAATTCCATCACACAAAACTCAGCTTCCACTCCCAACTGCTCCGCAATATAATTGCCAAGCTCCACATCCGCTCCGGCATAAAAGGACTCATCTTTCTTTTTAGCCATAAATGCAAATGGGGCATAATCCGGCGAGATTCCGATCATGATCTTGCCAGACTTCATAATCGCTTCCAAGCGATTGCCAGAAGTGATGGTTCGCGTCTCTTCCTGCTCTTTCGTCGTCTCTGCCTGCGCCACTGGAGAGCAGCCAGACATCAACATCACAATCAGAAAAAACAAACCAACTACCATCTTCTTTCTTGTGTACATACTGCATATCACCCTTTCTTCCATACCAGTTATTACCAAGAAAATAAAAAGCTCCGGAACAGGTATTCCGAAGCCTAAACAGGGACAGAAGGACTCGAACCCTCGACATTTGGTTTTGGAGACCAACGTTCTACCGACTGAACTATATCCCTGTATCTCTGACACTCGGATATTATACTATAGATAGAATCCAGTGTCAAGAAAAATTTTTGGTAAAATTATTCTGCGGCCACACGCAGAGCATCCCTCACAGAAGAAACGCCCACCAAAGAGATGCCTGTTATATTTTTCACAGACTCCCAGCTACTTTGAGGGAAGACCACTCTGGTAAATCCGAGTTTTTTGGCTTCCAGCACCCTTTGTTTTGCCATACTGACTGCACGTACTTCTCCGCTTAATCCCACTTCTCCAAAGACAATGGTCTGTTCTGATATGGGGACATCTTTGTAGCTGGAGATCACAGCCAGCACCAGCGCCAGATCCATCGCAGGCTCGTTCAGACGAATCCCTCCGGCGATATTCACATAGGCATCATAACTTGACAAAGGCAGATGAAGCCTTTTTTCCAGAACTGCCATCAAGAGGTTGACGCGGTTATAATCCATCCCCGCAGCAGTCCGTCTGGGAAGGCCAAAATTAGTCTTGCAGACAAGGGCCTGGATCTCTAACAGCATCGGACGGGTTCCTTCCATGGTACAGGCCACCACAGAGCCTGAAGCCTCTTTTGGCCTGCCGCTTAACATATATTCCGAAGGATTGGGCACCTCTTTCAGCCCGGATTCCATCATCTCAAAGACACCGATCTCATTGGTGGAGCCAAATCGATTCTTAACACCCCGAAGGATTCGATAAGAAGCATGGCGGTCTCCCTCAAAGTACAATACGGTATCCACCATATGTTCCAGCACTCTTGGACCGGCAACCGTTCCTTCTTTGGTCACATGGCCTACGATAAAGATCGCGATATTCTGCTCTTTTGCCAGACGCATCAAGACCCCGGTCGCCTCACGAACCTGAGAGACGCTTCCAGGCGCAGAAGAGATCTCCTCCTGATACATGGTCTGTATGGAATCAATAATCACGGCTTTGGGCTGTTCTCTTAACACGGTCTCCTCGATATCTGCCAGATTGGTCTCGCACAGAAGCTTTAAACTGTCCTGAAATGTCCCGATCCGGGCTGCCCTAAGCTTAATCTGCTGCAGAGATTCTTCGCCTGAGATATACAAAATTGAGGGCAGACGCTCTGCCAGATGCTGACAGACCTGCAAAAGCAGTGTGGACTTGCCGATACCCGGATCGCCTCCCACCAACACCAAAGAGCCGGGGACAATCCCTCCGCCCAACACTTGATCAAGCTCTGCCATCCCGGTTGAGACCCGCTCTTGATCGGCTGACGTAATATTTTTTAAAGAAACCGGACTTTTTCGTTCCCGACCGGAAGATTTTCTGGCAGATACACCTTTTTGCTTAGGAGCTACTGGCTCTTCGGCAAACGTATTCCATTCTCTGCAGGCAGGACACTGCCCGGACCATTTGGAGGATTCATACCCGCAGCTTTGGCAGAAAAACAGGGTTGCATTTTTTTTCATACAGCCTCCTTTGGTCTGACGCTGATCTTCACTTTCCCATTTACCACTTTTATGTCAACCTTATCCCCTTCCTGGATATTGCCGGACAAGATCTCATCTGCCAACGGATCTTCCAAATGGTTCTGGATTGCACGTTTTAACGGTCTTGCGCCATATTTTTTATCATAACCAGTCTCTGCCAGCCATTTTTTTACAGACTCTTTAAAAGACAACTGGAGGGACAACTGGACAGCACATCGTTTTTCTAATTCCTTCAACAGAAGGCTGGCGATCTGAACAATCTCTTCTTTTTGCAACATATGGAAGACAATCGTCTCATCAATACGATTGAGAAATTCCGGCTTAAAGATCTGTTTTACCTCTTTCATCACGCCATTTTTCATAAACTCATAGTCCTGCTTGCTGTCTTCCACTGAGGCAAATCCCAGTTTTTTCGGAGAGACAATGGCATTGGCGCCTGCATTGGAGGTCATGATAATCACGGTATTTTTAAAATCCACTTTCCGCCCCTGAGAATCCGTAATATGTCCATCGTCCAACACTTGCAGCAAGATATTAAATACATCTGGATGAGCCTTTTCCACCTCGTCAAACAGCAGCACAGAATAGGGGTTACGGCGTACTTTCTCACTTAACTGTCCGCCGTCATCATGCCCCACATAGCCAGGAGGCGATCCAATCAGCTTAGAGACACTGTGCTTTTCCATATATTCGGACATATCCACCCGGATCATGGCATCTTCTTTCCCAAACAGAACTTCTGCCAATGCCTTACAAAGCTCTGTCTTTCCTACCCCTGTAGGTCCCAGGAATAAGAAGGAGCCAATCGGACGTTTCGGGTCTTTTAACCCGACGCGGCCCCTTTTTACGGCTCTGGCAACGGCTGTTACCGCCTCATCCTGACCGATCACCCGTTTATGGAGTGTCTGCTCTAAGCGGCGCAGTTTTGAAGATTCCGCCTCTGCTAAACGCTGCACCGGGATCTTGGTCCAGCGGGACACTGTAGCGGCAATCTGTTCTTCGGTCACAACCTGGTGTCTTTTCCTTCCTTTTTGGTGGCCTCTGCTGTCTAATTTGGCCTGCAATTTCTGTTCCTGAAGCCTGCACTCATGAGCCGTTTCCATATCCTTAGCCATCAGCGCGGCTTCTAATTCTTCCCGAATCCTGGAGAGTTCCTGCAAAAGACTGGGCTGTTCGCCGCCAGATATATACTGGACCATCCGCAGTCCGGCTGCAGCCTCATCCATCAGATCTATCGCTTTATCCGGCAGGAAACGGTCATTGATATAGCGCTCTGACAGCTTTGCTGCTGCCTGAAGCGCTTCATCAGTGATCTCCACCTGATGATGTCTCTCATAGTAAGGGCGAAGTCCTCTTAAGATCTCCACCGTCTGCTCCACATTCGTCTCCTCCACCGTAATCGGCTGAAAACGGCGCTCTAATGCCGCATCTTTTTCAATATGTTTGCGATATTCTTCAAGAGTCGTCGCCCCGATGATCTGAATCTCTCCTCTTGCCATAGCCGGCTTTAAGATATTCGAAGCATCCATGGCGCCCTCAGCGCCTCCGGCTCCGATCATCATATGCAGTTCATCAATAAACAAAAGAATCTGACCATCCTGGCGTACTTCTTCAATCACATTTTTAATACGTTCTTCAAATTCACCCCGGTACTTAGAGCCTGCCACCATCGCTGTCAGATCCAGGATGCACAATCTCTTGCCAAGAATCGACTGCGGGACTTTCCCTTCCGCAATCCTCGCTGCCAGCCCTTCCACAATCGCGGTCTTACCCACACCTGGCTCTCCGATCAGACAAGGGTTATTTTTGGTCCTGCGGCTTAAGACTTGAATCACCCGCTGGATCTCTTCCTGTCTGCCGATGACCGGATCTAATTTTCCCTCTTCTGCCAGCTCTGTCAGATCCCTGCTGTACTGCTCCAGCGTCTGTGTCCCGCGCCCTTTCGGATCTTCCCGATATTCCGAAGCCTTCTCTCCCATGGAAGTCACCAGCTCCCCATAGAGTTCCCTGAGACGGACACTCATGGTATTGAGAAGCCTCGATGCCACACACTCTCCATCTTTTAATATCGCAATCAATATATGTTCTGTCCCCACCAGTTCTTCCCGAAACCGTCTGGCCTCTGTCCTGGCATCTTCCAAGATCTTTTTTGCACGAGGAGTAAATTCCCGTCTGCCCTTTGTCAAAACCTCTCCCTCCGGCGCGATCAACTGCCGGATCATATCCAAAAGCCCCTGCTCCGACACTCCCGCCGCCGACAACACCTGCCCGGCCGTCCCCGTGGTCTCTTTTAAAAGTCCCAAGAGGATATGCTCTGTCCCCGTATAAGGATGATTCAGCCTTGCAGACATCCTTTTGGCCAACTCCAGTGCCTGTTCTGCCTTTTCTGTATAAATCTGCATATTGTTATTCTCCATATTCTGCATAAATCTCATCAATCAGCGCATGAACTTCCCCACAAGTAATATTTTTACAACTACCCTTAGCTAAGATGAGCAGAAGTTCCCGCTTTAATTCTTCTATCGCCTGTCTCTTATTCACATCCACCGCCACAACTGCGCCGCATCTGCGGTCCAAGCGGATATAGCCCTCTTGTTTCAAAAGACTATACGCCTTGTTCACCGTATGCATATTAATCCCAATCTCTCCCGCCAACTGACGCACGCTTGGGAGTACATCTCCTTCCTGAAGCCTGGAAGTGGCAATTCCGATGATAATCTGATTACAAAGCTGCACATAAAATGCTTCATCACTGTTAAAATCAATCTCCAGATACATGTTATCACCTGTCCTTCGTAAAATACCTGTAACATCCACATGTTATATACATAGTATAACAATCCCATCCCCCCGTCAAGAGAAGAATTTGTATGTGGGAAAGAGGGAAGAGATACAAGGGACGGGTCTGCCTCATCCATTATCTTTCTCTTAATAGAATATGATTCAAACCTCCACTCCTACACTATCAGGAGCGGCCGCAGGGGGCGGCTTTGCTTCCCTTCGCCGGGCGGACAGGCGCCGCGGTCGGTCGGTTGTGTCAGGAACCGCGCAAACGGGGGCGGGGGACTCGACAAAGAGTGCTGTGTAGATTGTATCGGACAGTCACTCGATTTTGTACGACTTAGACGGACACTTGTGTCCGAATAAGGCGAACAAAGTCGAGTGACTGTCCGATACATTCTATGCAGACCTTTGTCGAGTCCCCCGCCCCCGTTTGCGCCAGTTCCTGAAACAACCGACCGCGCGTCTGTCCGTCCGGCGAAGGGAAGCCAAAACCGCCCCCTGCGGCCGCTCCGTCCTCCCCTCACTCTTCGTCGTCCAGGTCGTCGAGATCTATAATCTCCAGCTCAATCTCTTCTTCTTCCTCCGGCTCCTGAAAATCTGTCTCATTTTCTTCCAGGCTTCCCGTCACAAAGGAACTCTGTTTTGGCTTGCTTTTTTTAGGTTTTTCCTTGATTTCCTCTTTTTCTTCCTCTTCACTCTCCGGAAGCATCTGCATCTTTCTCATGCGAAGATACATAATCACCACCACATTCAGCAGAACAATGATCAAAATGGTCATCACCAGGATGATATTCAGCCGCCGTCCCATATTGGTGTCATAGCGCTTCAGCAGATTGGCAGACTCTGAACGCATACCATCCACAGCTTCTTCCAGTTCCAGGATATAGTTCTGCTCTCCTTGATATGCCATATCGTCAAAAGCCTGCAAGGACTCTTTGTCATAGTCATAGCTGTACCACGCCTTTTCGCCATCCTGATTGATGCCATAGATCAGATAGCGGTTGGTATCGTCAAAGATCTCGTCCACACCGTCGATAATCACATGTTTATAGGCAGGAATGGTATATTTGGGTCCCCAAGGCATATCCACATAGGAATACCTTGTGGGTTTATATCCATTTTCCTCCGGCTCAATAAAGATCACGCTGTCTGTTCCGCTCTTCATCTGTACATAGGGAATCACATTACCGCTATCCGGGTTGTAGACAAAGTCATCGCGGTAGCTTCCGTTGTCACTGCGAAGACGTACTACATAGAGATCCAGGCTCTGATGTTTTAATACCCGGCTGTCAATCCCCTGGATGTCCAAGTGTACCGCTTCAAAACCGTCGATATCATCCGGACGCCTTACATAGAACGTACGATCGTCTATAACGAAGCTGGCCCGCTCGTCATCTTCTTCGTCACCCTCAGCAGTGTCCTCGTCTGAATCTCCTTCAGAGGATGTGCCTTCTTCTGGATTTAAGACATCGATCTCTGTACCATCTACCGTAATCATACAGGCTGTAATCTGCACGCTGGTATCGGTATCCTCTTTTCCGCGAAACCGCACCGAAAAAGAAGTTGTGGTATCATTGGGAGCGCTACTTAACTGCACTGTCCCATTGCCGCCGTTGCCGGCAAAATTATTTCCACCGCTCCCTGACAGATAAGTCAATACGTCTTTGTCATAGGATAGTGTAATCGACACATGCTCCATCGCTTTTTCATTGGTAATCACATAATCAGCTGAGACCGTCTCATCTGTCACAGAAGTCAGATCCGTATTTCCTTCTATGGAAGGAGCAGCCGATACAGTCAAACTCGCATAGAGAAACAGACACAGCAATAAGACAAGCGTCTGTCCCTTCTGATATTTTATTCGCTTCATACATACTCTCTCTTTCCGTTATTTATGACAGACGTCAAACACCCCACTGCAAGCAACAGAGTATCAAATAAGTTATACCTTACGGCTTTTGCGGAAAAAAGTCAACGTGTTTCACAAAAATTTCATCTTTTGCAGTCAGGCTTCATCAATGGCTTTTCCGATGTCACTGCGGCAGTATTTATTGTCAAATTCCACCCATTCTGCTGCCCGATAAGCATTGGCGCGTGCTTCTTTCAGATCTTTTCCAAGAGCAGTTACACCTAAGACGCGTCCTCCGTTTGTCACAATCTTTCCGTCGGAAAATTTGCTGCCCGCATGGAAGACAAATCGGTCTTTCTGGTCTTTGAATCTTTCAAGTCCACGGATCTCGTAGCCTTTTTCATACTGTACCGGATATCCTTTGGATGCTAACACTACACAGACAGCCGCATTATCCTCGAACTCCAGTTCGATCTGATCCAGTGTGCCGTCCACACATGCCTCGAAGAGATCTACGATATCATTTTTCATGCGGGGCAGTACCACCTGTGCTTCCGGGTCTCCAAAACGGGCATTGTATTCTAACACCCGCGGGCCTTTTTCTGTGAGCATCAGGCCAAAGAAAATAATCCCTTTAAATGATCTTCCCTCTGCTGCCATCGCATCTACGGTCTTTTGATAGATCTGAGCCTTACAAAATGCATCCACTTCTTCTGTATAAAATGGGCTGGGGGAAAAAGTTCCCATGCCGCCGGTATTTAGCCCCTGATCACCGTCCAAAGCGCGCTTATGGTCCTGCGCAGAGGTCATGATCTTGATCGTCTTGCCATCCACAAAACTTAAGACCGATACTTCCCGGCCCGTCATAAATTCTTCTATCACCATCTGGTTGCCCGCCGAGCCAAACTTCTTGTCCATCATAATGGACTTGACTCCCTCTTTTGCCTCTTCTAAGGTATTGCAGATCAGGACACCTTTTCCAAGAGCCAGGCCGTCTGCTTTTAAGACGATGGGCATGGAAGCTGTCTCCAAATATTCCAATGCTTTTTGGGGATCGTCAAAATTTTCATAAGCTGCTGTGGGAATCTGATATTTTTTCATCAAATCCTTGGAAAATGCCTTGGAGCCTTCTAAGATCGCTGCATTTTTCCGAGGGCCAAAGACTCTTAGTCCCTGTGCTTCAAAGACATCTACAATACCGCCCACCAGAGGATCATCCATCCCGACTACCGTCAGATCAATCTGTTCTGTCTTGGCAAATGCTGCCAGCTTGTCAAATTCCATCGCGCCGATGTCCACACACTCGGCATATTCTGCGATGCCGGCATTGCCCGGTGCGCAGTAGATCTTCTCCACTTTGGGACTCTGTGCCACTTTCCAGGCGATGGCATGTTCTCTGCCGCCGCTGCCTACAATCAATATCTTCATATTTCCACTACCTTTCCATCCACGACCGTTATCTTGTTGTTGGCAATCAGATCGATGGCTTTGGGCATAATCACCCATTCAGCCTCTTCCATCACTCTTCTTTGCAGAATCTCTGGGGTATCGCCCGCCTGCACACAGACAGCCTTTTGCAGAATAATCGGTCCCGTATCGGTTCCTTTATCTACAAAATGCACCGTGGCGCCAGTCACTTTCACGCCTCTGGCCAGTACACCTTCGTGTACCCTTAATCCATAATAATCTTTCCCGCAAAAGGAGGGGATCAGAGAAGGATGAATATTGATGATGCGATTTTCAAATGCATCCACAATCTTCTCTGGAATCACTACCAGACAGCCGGCTAAGACCACCAGGTCTGCCCTGGCGGCCAAAAGTGCCTTAAGCAGGGCATCATGAAAAGCTTCCCGATCCTGGTAATCTTTGGGGCTGATGCAAAGTGCCAGTATCCCTGCCTGCTGTGCACGCTCCAGCGCATATGCCTTGGGGTTGTTGCTGATCACGGCCACAATCTCAGCGTTGGTGATCTGCCCGTCTTTGATGGCATCTATGATGGCTTGCAGGTTTGTCCCTCCGCCAGATACCAAAACTGCCAGTCTTAACATATACTTACACCTTTTTCTCCGCTCTCCGCCGAACCAATGACATAGGGAGTCTCACCAGCGGCTTTGAGTGCTTCCATGGTCTTATCTGTATCATCTTTATCTACTGCAAGTATCATTCCAATTCCCATATTGTAGGTATTGTACATCATCTCTTCGGAAATATTGCCGTCCACCTGAAGCATACGGAAGATGGGAAGTACCGGATAGCTGTCTTTTTTCACCACTGCGCGGACTCCATCCGGCAGCATCCGCGGGATATTTTCATAGAAGCCGCCTCCAGTGATATGGCTGCATCCTTTGATAGTCACTCCTGCATCGCGCACGCTCTTCAGAGCTTTTACATAGATCTTGGTGGGGGTGATTAAAGTCTCGCCCAAAGTAGCACCTAAGCAGTCATAGTAGGTATTCAGATGTTCCTCGCTCATGCGAAATACTTTACGCACCAGAGAAAATCCATTACTATGTACTCCCGAAGAGGCAATCCCGATCAGAGTATCGCCCGCTTTTATATTGGCGCCCGTAATCAGATCTTTTTCGTCTACGATACCTACCGCAAAGCCGGCCAAATCATATTCGTCCACCGGATAAAAACCTGGCATCTCTGCAGTCTCCCCGCCGATCAACGCAGCGCCAGCCTGTTTGCAGCCTTCTGCCACACCACTGACAATCGTCGCAATCTTCTCCGGATAATTCTTGCCGCAGGCAATATAGTCCAGGAAAAATAAAGGCTCACCGCCTGCACAGGCAATGTCGTTGACGCACATCGCTACACAGTCAATGCCGACTGTGTCATGCTTCTTCAGTAAAAATGCCAGCTTTAATTTGGTCCCCACGCCGTCTGTACCAGATACCAGCGTCGGCTTTTCCATATTCTTAAAAGCACTTATGGAAAATGCCCCTGAGAATCCCCCAAGCCCGCCTAAGACCTCTGGCCGCATGGTTCCCTTCACAAATTTCTTCATCAATTCCACAGACTGATAACCAGCCTCAATATCCACACCTGCATTCTTATAGTCCATATTTTGCTCCTATTGAAGTTCCGCTACAGCCCTTCCTCAGCCCCTTATCTGGAAGCATGTTTGGCCTCTTCGTGTCCAAACTTCCTTCCGGGCTTCGTCTGGGCTTTCGCTGTTTTGAAGTTTCGCTATTTCCTCACTCTATTGTTACATCTGCTTTAAATATTCTTTATATCCAAGTTCGTCTAATTTTGCTGCTTTTTTCTCTACCTCTTGTTTCATCTCCACAGAGTACGCTTTCAGACGTGTCAGCAGCTCTGCGTCGGATACGGATAAAATCTTTGCTGCCAGGATCCCTGCATTGGTTCCGCCGTTGATTGCTACGGTGGCTACCGGAATCCCGGAAGGCATCTGTACGATAGAATAGAGCGAATCCACGCCGCCCAAATCCGAAGTCTTCATCGGAATACCGATCACTGGCATCGGGAAAATCGCGGCACACATACCCGGAAGATGCGCTGCCTTGCCAGCTCCTGCAATGATCACTTTGAAGCCCCGCTCCTCTGCACTTTTGGCATACTCAAAAAAAACATCCGGCTCACGATGTGCTGAGATCACTGTCATCTCATATTCCACTCCCAGCTTCTCTAACACCTCTGCCGCCTTGCTCATCACTGGCAGATCCGAATCACTGCCCATAACAATTCCTACCTTTGCCATGTTCCGTCTCCTTTTCTCTTGAATCCCAAGGCCCATATGTCTCTGTCATCCACAAAAACTCAGGCCTTCGCTTAACAAATCTCTGCCTGCTTATCATACCTACACACCAACGCTTTGTCAAGCCATTGCTGTGCCCACCTCCATCAGATTTCCTCCTCAAATGCTTATTTATTCAGCTATTTTATCACAGATGAAGCATTGTCACAAGATTTTAACTAAAATCAACACTTGCATCCACTTCTTGTAACAATCCAAAATCTGTGCTAAAATCAAAAACAGTCTAAATAGTTCAACACATAAGGGGAGATACCAAGATGAATATACGCCACACCACCGAACACGACCTGGAACAGATCATGGAGATCTACGCATACGCCAGACGTTTTATGGCCGAACATGGAAACCCCAATCAGTGGGGTCCCACCCATTGGCCTCCCAGAGAACTGATCCTCTCAGACATCGCCGCCAACAACAGCTATGTCTGTACAGAAAAAGACCAGATCGTCGGTACATTTTTCTTCACTCAGGGCGAAGACATCGAACCCACCTACCGCATCATCGAAGACGGCGCCTGGCTCGACGAAGGTCCCTATGGAGTCATCCACCGCGTAGCCACAGCCGGAACCATCAAAGGCGTCGGAAGCTTCTGCATCCGCTGGGCCTATGAACAATGCCATCACCTGCGCATGGACACGCACAAAGATAATTATGTCATGCAAAACCTCCTGAAAAAAAACGGCTTTGCACTCTGCGGCATCATCCATGTAACCGAAGACCCCTATCCAAGACTGGCCTATGAAAAACTGTAACAACATAAAGGAGGTAACCCACATTGCATATCCACATCCTGCCTGCCTATGACAGACCCGACGAAGTACGCGCCCTGTTTTCCGAATACACACAAATGCTGGCTGCCAACGACCCATCTATCCAAAAATATTTGGCTATCCAACACTACGACGCGGAGATCAAACACCTGGAGGCTAAATACGGCATGCCCGACGGTCGCTTATATCTCGTACATTGCGAGGAAGAACTGGCAGGATGTATCGCCCTGAGAAAGATAGACTCCAAACGCTGTGAGATGAAGCGCCTCTATGTACGTACCAAATTCAGAGGAAACAAGATCGGTGACCTGCTGATGGAAAAAATCATAGCGGACGCAAAAGAGATCGGATATTCCTGTATTCTGTTGGATACCCTTCCCTTTTTGCAGCCCGCTATCCAGTTATATAAAAAATATGGATTTTATGAAATTGAACGTTATAATGACAGCCCCATGGTTACTTCTATCTATATGAAGCTGGATCTATAGACCAGCATCCTTTAACGGTTCATTTAAAAGCAACGTCCCAGGAAGTACAAACCTTCCGTCCCGAATCAAGACTGTCTGGCTGCCGTCCGGATGCATCACTGCGATCTCTCCCAGCTCATCATATGGAATCGTAATATCCGTATGGCAGTTAAAATATGCCTTTTCCACATCCGTCCTGCGAAGAATCGAACGTTCGTTCTCTTTTGCGATCATCTTTTTTCCGTCTGGATTGCAGGTCTCTACATCTTCTTCCCAGGAAAAACAAGTATCTCCCACCGCAAAATGCGGACCCATCTTCTCCGCGATCAATATTGGCATCCTTCCCCCGATCTGGTAGGTCTTTGCCATCTGATAAGCCGTCGTATTGGTTCCGATGGCAAATTCTCCCATGGGCAGCGTCTCGTGATGATAGAGCACATTTTCCCGGATATAGCGTCTGTTCTCTTCTTCGCCTTTAAAATTCCTACAAGTATAGTCCGTGATCATACCATCTGTAAAAGTGATCTGCAGATCTTCATAATACAAATCATTTAGATAGACACTGCTTACATGCAGCACGCCGTCTGTCCCGGTCAGCTGCGGAGAGGTAAAGACTTCTCCCACAGGAATATTCACATCCGCCACACAATTTTCAAAGACCGTCTCATGCACCGGGTCTTTCATCGGCTTCAGGGCCACCGTAAGATCTGTCTGGTTCCTGCCTCTTCCTCTGATATGGACTGCCTTGCCCGTATCCAGCACATCGATCAGCCTCTGCTGGATCTCCCGCCAGGTCTTATAATCCAGTGTATTGATCTTCACGGTCTCTGCAAAGATCTCTTCAAACTGTTCCCCAATATCCGGCACCGGAAAAGCGATAATCGTAAAGCTTCGTTCGTCTCCTTTGATATATTCGTTGGTGATCTGTCCGGCGCGGCTGTTTAACAACACTTGATTCTCCTGCTGCTTTTTGTTCAGTTTCAGCGCCTCAGCTTTGGAGACTGGTACAAATGGCTGCTCGCCAAAGACTTCCATCACGGCAGGGCCTCCATGCACATCAGCCAGTTCTTTGTATGTCTCGTACGCTGTCCGAAGGACACCTAATTTGCGCTCTACAAATGCCTTGTCCATAAAGAGCGCTGCATCTCCTTTATGGTCATACTCATACTGCCGATTAGGAGAAGATCCATAACAGCCGATCTTATTGGTCTCCCGCATATTCACCCGGCTTACGGCAGCGCGGTAGAGGATGCTCTCAAGCCCCATAGCTTTAAAGTTTTTGACAGCCTGACGGATGATCCGCTCAAATCCCAGGCAATAGCGGATATTGACAGTTTTCTTCTTCGCTAGGGGCTTTCGGTTGACTTCAAACCCCATCCGGTAGCCTTCCGTAAATACCGATGCGATCTTTTGAATCTCTTCGTCAGACAAAGTGTTCAGATACTGGCTTGTCTGAATCTCGGTCTCCGTGATATACTCTCCAAACTGATACAGATAGCAGGGATTGCCAAGATCTGCTTCCATAATAATATCCCGCAGAAAAGACAGAGAAGAATCGACCTGTTCTCTTACCCGTCTGGTGACAATGATATCGCTGTTGTCACTGATAAACCAATAGACATCCTGCCAGAGCTGTTCCTTTTTCGGCAGCTCATCCGCAGTAAACGCACTGTGCAGCTGTAAAAACAGCTCCATATAGAGCAGCATCTCTTCCTGGCGCTGTTCGTACGCATAGACGATCATTCCCCGCAGTTCCGTATATACAAAAGACAGGAGCTGTCCGTAGTCTTTGGTAAGCTCCCTGACCGCATAGGCAGGATTGGCAAAGCTTTTTTCATAGGCATCCCCTATAAGATCTGCATATAAGATCTGATTCCATTCCTTTAGCTCTTCCAAAGATGCCCTTTTTAACGCTCCGCTTTTCACCTGATCCCAGGCCTTTTGCGCAAGCAGCAGAAAATCCGCCGTTTTCTGAAAATAGACTCCTAACGCTCCCTCTACTTCCGGAGCCTTCGCAATCTCTTTGATCCGTTCGCTGGCCAACTGCCAGCGTTCCTTCCATATTGTCTCCATATTACCACCCCATTGTATAGATCCATCCAAATATTGTAAGTACCAAGATGTTTAAGATAAAGCCAAGCCAGGGAAACAGACGGTACGTATCTTCCTCCCGGATCCCCTTGATTCCTTTGACAAAGCCCAAAAGGGACAACAAAAGAGCCAAAAATCCTGGTATGGCGATTATTTTTCCTGCTGCCCCGCTCTCCAGATAAGCGATGGCTGTCACACTGGCCACACAAAGAAGCGCCGCCACGCCAGCCGCCGTGGAAGCAATCCCCGCTTGGGACTGCCTTTTTCTCGTAAATTTATATTTTCTTTTTGACACTGATACCGCTCCATCCCTTATGCTGTTTTCTGTTTCCGCACGACCAGCCGATAGATCCCATACCCAATACATCCTCCTAGGGTATTTAAGATCATATCATCCACATCGCAGCTGCCCACCCGCAGAATCAGCTGTGTGAGTTCTATGCAAAGGGTCAGCTCAAAACTCAATAAAGCCACTTTGCAAAGTCCCATCTTTTTCTCTCGTAACGCTGGAAGCAATGCGCCATATGGGATAAAGCCAATCACATTTCCCACCAGATTCCAAAGCACACGCCAAATACCGATTTGTTCGTAATACATTAGATAACGCCGAATCTCCTGAAACGGCTTGAAGTTGTATCGATACTCTCCCTCCAACATAGAACGTCCCCATTCTTCTGCAAAAAACATCAGGTAGACCAATGTCATAAGATAGAGGACGAAAAAAATGCGAACTGCATATCTGACATACTGTTCTGTTTTTCTTTTCACATAAAACTCCTTTATCCTCAAAAACCACTTCTTTCCGGTCAAAACGGAAGATGCTGCAAGGCGCACATGGACCCTTCATCTTCCATATTGCAGCTTACAGCATCCTATATTAAAATATCAAATCCGATTTTCTCTTTAACAGACGCGCTCCATTGATAATCATCATAATACCGGTTACGATTCCGGTCACTAATACAATAATACCCAGTGTCAGGTCGCTAGCTCCTACATTGACCATGGTCTTATAGGTCTTTTCATTATTCATGCAAATCTCCTCCCTGTTTCACACCATACTGTTCATAGTATGCGTCAATTGCTGCCTTTAATGCATCATCAATAATTACTTTTCCCTGATAGGGACGCTGATACAGATGCTCTACCACTTCTTCCATCGTTACGATTGCCGTCGTCTTCAGGCCGTAGCGCTCTTCAATCTCCTTCAGGGCGCTTTTCTCACCCTGCCCTCTCTCCATGCGGTCTACAGACACCACAAGGCCCACAGGCTTCACATCTCCCTGCGCCTTGATGATCGGCAGAGTCTCCTGAATCGAAGTCCCCGCGGTGGTCACATCCTCGATGATCACCACCTGGTCGCCATCCTGTATAGGACTTCCGAGCAGGATGCCTTTGTCTCCATGATCCTTGATCTCCTTTCGGTTGGAACAATAGCGGATCTCTTTTCCATAGTGCTCACTGATGGCGATAGTGGTCGCCACCGTCAGAGGAATCCCCTTGTACGCCGGCCCAAACAAGACATCAAAGGCAAGGCCAAAATGATCGTGTATCGCTCTGGCATAATATTCTCCTAACTTCCGAAGTTGGGCGCCCGTACGGTAAAATCCCGTATTGACAAAAAATGGGGTCTTCCTGCCGCTCTTTGTTACAAAATCTCCAAACTTCAGAACCTGGCAGTCAATCATAAACTCGATAAATTCTCTTTTATAATCTTCCATAGAGCTTTTCTCTCCTTACTTAACGGTAATTTTCCCCATTTTACCATGTTTAATGGTCATTTTCAATCCATTTTCTCAACCGGATACTGCGCCGATCAAAGTTTTGATATTCTCTACCTGATATTGTTCCATATAAGCCTCTATGCCTTCTGCCACTTGAAGCGCCGCATAGGGATTGGCAAAATTGGCTGTCCCCACAGATACCGCCGTGGCGCCTGCTAAGATAAATTCCATGGCGTCTGAAGCGTCACATATGCCTCCCATCCCGATGATGGGAAGTTTTACTGCCTGCGCCGTCTGATAGACCATACGGACCGCCACAGGCTTTATGGCAGGGCCGGACATGCCTCCGGTCTTATTGGCCAGCGCAAAAGTCCTTCTGTGAATATCAATCTTCATCCCTGTCAAGGTATTGATCAAAGACAGTATATCAGCGCCCCCCGCTTCTGCCGCTCTCGCCATCTCTGTAATATCAGTCACATTGGGGCTTAGTTTCATAATCACCGGCTGTTTTGCATATCTTTTCACTTCTTTTGTGATGGCTTCTAATGCCCTGGGATCTTGTCCAAAGGCAATGCCGCCTTCTTTTACATTGGGACAGGATACGTTGATCTCCAAGAGATCTACCGGCTCTGTGCGGAGGCGTTCCACCACTTCACAGTAGTCTTCCACAGTCTTTCCGCAGACATTGACGACGATCTTTGTATCATATTTTTTTAAATATGGGATATCCCGTGTTAGGATCACATCCAGGCCCGGATTCTGAAGTCCGATGGCATTTAACATCCCGCTTGCCGTCTCCGCGATACGGGGAGTGGGATTGCCGGGCCACGGGACATTGGCTACTCCTTTAGTCACCACGGCTCCTAATTTCCCCAGATCATAGAACTCACTGTATTCTGCCCCGGACCCAAAAGTGCCGGACGCAGTCATGACCGGATTTTTTAGTTCTACCCCTGCTAAGGTAACACTTGTATCTCTCACAGTTCCACCTCCGTACTTAAAAAGACTGGTCCATCCTTGCAGACGCGCTTATTATGTACATGTGTGTGTGCATCTACTTCTCTGGACTGGCAGACACAGGCCAGGCAGGCGCCGATCCCGCAGGCCATCCGTTCTTCCATGGAGAGATAACAGAGAATCCCTTGTTCCTCTGCATAGGCTTTGACGGCGCGAAGCATCGGTTTGGGACCGCAAGCACAGATCAGGTCTGCAGTTAGACCATGGGCCTTGAGCGCATCCAGAACGGTTCCTTTTGTCCCCGCACTGCCGTCCTCGGTTGCAACGTACAGACTGCCATATTGCTGCAATTCTTCTGTTAAAAACAACGCATCGCGATATCCGGCGACGATCTGCACCTCTCCTTCTGACTCTCTGGCAAGCTGCACCATAGGCGGGATGCCGATGCCGCCGCCGATCAGACAGATGCGCTTTTTCCCGGTATCCAGAGGAAATCCATTGCCTAGAGGCCCTAAGACTTCTAACTGCTCTCCTGGTTTTTTATGGGAAAATTCTTCGGTTCCCTCTCCTGCGATCCGATAGACCATACGAATGTGGCCCTTTTCTCTGTCAATCTCACAGATACTGATGGGACGTGGCAGCATCCGGCTCTGATCTTGACTGTAGAGGGATAAAAATTGTCCTGGTCTTGCTTCTTCTGCGATCTTATTGGTCTGTATCCACAGACTGTAGATCTTGTCGGCGATCTCGCTCTGCTCAATCACTGTGGCAAATTCTCTGCTTTTCAACTCTCTGCCTCCTGTCTTTTATAAGGCTTGTGTAAGTGCCCCTTGAATATCTGCGATCATATCCTCTACTGCCGCGCGGGACGCCTCACCAAAATGTTCCTCACCAAATCTGGCATAAGCCTCCTGTCTATAAGCTGCGATAATGCCTCTGGAAGAGTTTACAATGGCTCCTAAGCCATCTTCATTGAAGAAATGAACCAAGTCTTTTCCTCGGCCTCCCTGTGCCCCGTAGCCCGGTACAAGGATATAGGATCTGGGCATGATCTTGCGCAGCACTTTTCCCTGCTCCGGGTAGGTGGCACCAACCACAGCACCGATATAGCTGTAGGAATCCCCGCAGTGCTCTTCACCCCACTGGGCTACTTTTTCTCCCACCAATTCATAGAGCGGTCGGCCTTCAATCAGCTGATCCTGAAATTCTCCGCTCGAAGGATTGGAAGTCTTGACTAAGATAAACAATCCTTTGTTCTCTTCCTTACACACGTCGATAAAGGGTTTGACTCCGTCAGAGCCAAGGTAAGGATTGACTGTTGCAAAATCTTCGTCAAATCCGGCATAACTCTTACTGCCCACCTGTACTTTTCCCAGATGTCCTACCGCATAGGCTGCGGAAGTCGAGCCGATGTCTCCGCGTTTGACATCTCCGATCACAATCAAGTCCTTGGACTTGCAGTATTCCACCGTCTTTTTGTATGCCAAAAGCCCTTCCACTCCAAACTGCTCATACATGGCAATCTGCGGCTTTACAGCCGGGATCAGATCATAGGTCTTGTCTATAATCTCCTTGTTAAACTGCCAGATCGCCTCCGCAGCTCCCTCTAACGTCTCGCCGTATTCGGCAAAGGCCTTTTGCTGCACATGCTTCGGCACATAGGATAACATGGGGTCAAGCCCTACCACGATGGGGGCTTTCGTCTTCTGAATCTTAGCAATCAATTTGTTAATCATGTTGTAGCTCCTTATTTAAGTTCCGCATCTGCCTCAAAAACACCCCTGTATCTGGAATGATATCTGTTCACTTTGTGTTCAGATATCATTCCGGGTTTTTTGGAGGCAGATGCTGTTTTTAGAGTTCCGCATCTGCCTCAAAAACATCCCTGCATCTGGAATCATATCTGTCCACTTTGTGTTCAGATATGATTCTGAGTATTGGGAGGCAGATGCTGTTTTATTTCTTCCCAAATAATAATAACCGAAAAGGTGGTATATGGTCAATCATATAGATTCCCGCTGCGGTAATCACGCTCATGGCGGCAAAAGCAGCAACGCTGTAGAGAAGCCCTTGCGCACTCCAAAACGTATAGATCACATGGTCTGGATTTAAGATCGTGGCAAACTGATAATGCAGTACATAGATCTCCAGTGTATACTGTCCAAGCGAGGCGAACATGGTCTTCCATCTGCTCTCTTTGAAATCCAGTACCAGGCGGATCACGCACAGACAGCCTAAAAAAGAGGCAATGGTCTGTATCCCCAGCATCCCGATCCCTGTCACTGTCACCAGATCAAGCGTTGCTGCCAAGAGTAAAAATATGATCCCGCCTGTATAGGCGCTTGCCCGCTGCCAGGATACAGGAATGTATTTTTTTATAAGCTCTGGGTACAGGCCACAGAGATAAGCCGCCGTATAATATGGCAGATAGATCACCAAAAGCGACGGGCTTAAAAAGGTCACGCCTGCCAGATAAGCTGCTAAGATCACTCCGCAGCCTCCCAGATAGATCAGCCAGAAACCCCATACCTTTTGCAGCTTTGCCTGGCAAAGCTGCGCCGTATAAGTCATCCACGTAAACAGAAAAAGCACCATTAAAAACCACAGCCCATAGTCCAACTGGAATAATACCGTACGCAGCGCTTTTGGAACATACGACAGATGCTGCACCACGAGCCAGGAGAAAAATGGCAGCAGATAGGACACTGCCCGCCTGCTCATCCGTTCCTTATATTGTCTGATGTCCTGGATCTTGCTTCCCGCACCTGCCAGATATCCGCTGATCAAAAAAAACAGAGGCATCTGTAAGGATTTGATCACGTCATACAGATAGGGGTCTGTCATCTGGTTGTGCACCTGCACATGTCCAAACATCACCAGTAAGATGGCTATGCCTTTCAGACAGTCTATGGACTCACTTCTTGCTCTCATCTAGCCTCCTCATTTCTGGTAAGGATATAATGAACTACTGCTTCCGAAGCATGTCCGTCATCATAATACTGCATCCTCTCCATAAACGGCACACGTTTTTTTTCATAGATCTCATAAGAAAAATCCAGGATATTCTGTATCATCTCCTCGTTGGAAAATGCGATTGGAACAGGCAGATCTGACAGGTCCAGATAGTAGCCTTTGTTCCGTTTCATCTCTTCATAGTCTTCTGCATAGAAAAAGGAGAGACGGTCTAGCTGGATATAGTCAAAACCGCAGGAAGAATAGTCTGTAATCACCGCATCTCCTGCTGCAAGCAGCTCCTGTGCATTGTCATAGGGGGAAGCGTTAAGTACCCGGCTGGTATAGCGGATATCAAAATCGGCTGCATTGACATTAGGATGAAGGCGCACAAGCATCACCCAGGTGCCGCCAAATCTTTGTTCCAATGCATCCAGGCAGCCTTCAAAGTCCAGATGATAGACATGGAGCTTGCGGTTCTCCCGCCAGGTAGGCACATATAAGACCAGATTGACCTCCTCTGACAATCCATAGAACTGCCGGATCTTGGCGCGGATTGGCTGCATATCCCGAAAATACAGATCATTTTTAGGAAGTCCTTTTTCCAGGATCGGCCCATTGTACCAAAAACAGCTCCGAAAACATTGGGTCCAAAAATGACAATTGGAAAGCAGCAGATCTATATGTTCTGAATCTCTCTTTGCGTACGCGATGTACGCTTCGCTCAGTCCTGTCCCAGCGTCCCGTTCAATCCGTTTCATCCCTGGCCCTGCATGCCAGGTGTGAATATAGACTTGAGATCTCTTCTTTTTAAAATAATACAATTTTCTCGTATTGTCCACCCAAAAACCAGCGGTGGACATATGATACACAAAACGCAGCGTATTGGGCTTAATAATCATAAGCTCCGGCGGAAAGGTGCAGCCTTGTCTTTCACAGACCCAGAAAAGCTCATAGGGAATCTTCTGCCGGATACATTCTTCGGCGATATAGCGGGTATTGTCCCCAAAACCGCCCCCGTTAAAATTGCTGAAGACAATCTTCTTTTTTTTCACCGGCAGCAGAAAACCCAACTGCCAGGCCCACCAGATCAGTCCGCCATGCAAGGCGGGATAGATCTTTGCCAATATGGGATACAGCGGCGACTGCCGCAGCCATCTTTGCACCATCGTTACTCCCTTTTCCTTCCCTGCTTTTCGTGTATAAAGCTCCCCGCCGCAGTCAATACTATCAGACTCCCAAGTACCATCACGGCCTTTGTAAGCCCCTCCTGGCATCCTAAGAGCCTGGCCGCGGTCTGCAAAAACATATAGAGGAACATATGGAAGCACAGGATTCCCAGTGTCTGTTGTCCTACCAGGGAGGAGAGTCTTATCATCCACCCTGCTCTCTTTTCCAGCCACATCCCGGCGGCAAATATAAGAAGAGAGCCTGCAGTTCCTGAGAGCAGACAAAGCACCATGAAATGTCCATAGTTCCCCAAAGAGAGATTCACGCTTCCATTCAGATTGGAAGAAAATAAAAACACAACGACCAGTATACCCAAAAACCACAATTCTCCCAATAACTTTTCCAGCTCTCTCTCTCGAAACTCCTCTCCCGCTGCCATAAAACAGGCAAAATACGGGACTGCATCCAGACTCCACGGCAGCAAAAGCTCGGTACAGTAATGCCACAGAAGCGAAGCCGCTGCTCCTGCTGCCAGCCAAAGCATCTTCTTTTTGCTTCTTTGGACGATCTCATACCACAGATAAGTCAAAAACAACGCCGTCAAAAACCAAAGCGGCGCATTTAGCACATCCAACAGTACCGGATTTTCCTTTGGATAACTCACTGTATACATCTGATTTCTGGAATAAAAGATCCCAAAGACAGACAGCCATTTCAGATCCACAGGATTTCCCATAAGAAGCGAATCTTTCACCCAGAAAAACAGCCATAAAAATACACTGCTTCCCAGATAAGGCACCAACAGCCGCTTTGCTTTCTTTTTGATAAAATCCCCAAAGCTCTCGCCCGCCCGCTGCCGGTACGTGTAGCCCGCCGCCACGAAAAAGACAGGCATATAGAACATCCCTCCATAGAAGGTCACAGCCCCCAGCGCACACTGAGCATGGACGAGCAGTACGATCAGGATCCCCGCCGCTTTCCCAAAATCCAGCCATAAAAGGCGCTTATCTTCTCTCTTTTCTCCCAAAGATGCCTCCAATCCAATGCTCTCCCTTCTTACTCAAAGGTTCCACATACCGAACCGACAGCTCCGACAATCCCACAGTGATGATGCTGATCAGGATCAAATTGCACAGACTGGTCAGATGATAGCCAAGCCGCTCCCAAAAGGTCAAGAAAAACCATGCTCCAAAAGTGGCGATCACCGGAAAATGAATCAGATACAGAGAATACGAGATCCTTCCCAGATACAAAAATCCCCTCCAGGAAAAAAATCTCTGAAGCCCCTGAAGATTCAGCACAGCAAACACAAAACATAATACTCCCAGTATATGATAATAATTCACAAATACAAACGGCAGGATCCCCCACAGCGTCCCCTCATACCCAAAGCCGGCAGAAGGATAGCTCATCAGATAAAGTCCCGCCACACACAGTCCGACATTGAACAGGCGGCACTCGCAGCATGCCTTTCTCCACCGAAAGTCTGTATGCATCAAATCACAGAGCACATACCCCAAAAAGATACTCAGATAATCTGTACGCATCAAAAGCAGTGCCAAT
This sequence comes from uncultured Lachnospiraceae bacterium, assembly GCA_910585995.1. Taxonomy (GTDB): domain Bacteria; phylum Bacillota; class Clostridia; order Lachnospirales; family Lachnospiraceae; genus Hominiventricola. The sequence continues at coordinate 28,155 of CAJUGG010000081.1, read as the reverse complement.
ACGCCATACAACAGCCACCGCCACTTCGATCCGCTCACCAGATACGCCAGTGCATAGTCCAGATATGCTCCCACAAACAGCATCTGAAGCGTCCAGAGCACCCCATTATAGTCATTGGTGCCAAACAGATAGCAGCCGATCAGCGACTCCTTCAGCATCCCCCACGCAGAAGGTGTAAAGGCATTAAACCCGGCAAACCATTCTTCAGAACCCGCTATAAGAGCCGCCGGTCCGTTCTGATACAGTCCAAGCATCATCAAAAGAAACACCGCCGTATTTACCACCAGCACCGGAGGCATCAGCCGCAGATAACGCATTTTTGCACTCTGTAACAGCCGCTTGCGATCCTTGGTCAAAAAATAGTTCCGGCACAGCAGATAACCGCTTAGCACCAGGAACAGACGCACTGCCGTATTGCCGTTAAACAACAGATTCAGAGGCGATTTTCCTATGGAGATCTCCAGGTGATTAGGCAGATGACAGCTCTTCACTTCATAGCGATACATCCCATAATAAAATGCAAATACAAAGTGACACAGATATACCATCACACAGCCAATACCTTTTAAACCATCCAGATAGACTAATTTTTTTGTCTCCATATACACAGTACCCCTGTATCTTCCAGAAGTTTTGTTCCAAGCCAGCTAATCACCAAAAACTGCATCACGGCAAAAAGGATCCTAGGCATCATAGACGCGCCATGAAAAGCCTCCTGATATCCCGCAAAAGTGATGATCTGAAGCAGCATCGGCACCAAAAATTCTCCTGGCCTTAACATCAGATAGACCACTGCCAGCACACAGTACAGATATCCATAGGACTGGTCCATATAGGGCAAAAAGTATCCTGCCAGCAGTCCAAAAAACAACAACAGGCGCACAAAGACCGCCGGATCTTCTGCCTTCCACTTATGCAGGCTAAAGAGATACAAAAGCAGCACCACCATCCCCAAGGTCAAAAATAATCCCACCATAGAGAGCGGGTCTGTCTGTTGTCCCTGCACTGCTTCTCTTCCCACAATCTCGTAGATATTTGCCCAATGAAAAGTTGTCAGCGTATAATTAGCCCCAATCCACGCCTTATAGGCATAGCAAAAACGACTTCCGCCTGCCGCCAATAACAGCAATAGCTGCTCTGTCTTTAAACTTTTGCGCTGCCACAGCACCATACAGGCAAAAAGTATCCCGACATAGCGCACAGACCATAAGAGAAGCCCCGCAGTTACCAGTGTAAACAGCCATGGATGTGCCTCTTCTTTTTCCTTGTCCCAAAAAAGCAGCGCACTTACAAACCACACACAACCCACGCAGGCATTTCCCTTAAGAATCGTCCCTTCTGCCACGATCACAGGCAGGATCATCAGGATTGCATAGGTTCCCAACGCCTTTTTGCGGCTCATCGTATACCGCCAGACCAGCACAGCCGCTGCCAGGGCCACATACCACTCTGCCAGCAGATACGTCCAGTGGGGAAGTCCCGACTCAAAAGGCGTCCGGAGCAGATACCCTGTTCCCGTCACACAGACCGCCAGCAGTCCTTCCAGGACATCAAACTGCCACTTTCCAATCCGTATCTTTTGAAACAACAGTTCCCGCAGCAGATCATCTATCCCTTTTCCAGATCCCGCTCTCTCTTCCTGCCTTGCGTCTTTATGGGGATAATGATACAGATCCAGCCCGATCACCACCAGTATCCCCAACTGGACCAGGGCCAGCACTCCATAAGGCAGATAAGGTTCTTTTTTGGTCAGATACTGGGCATATCCAATCACAGCCACAAAGCTCGCTCCCAGAAAAAGCGGGAACCTTTTGACCCGAATCAACACATAGATCAGAAGAAATGCATCCGTCAGATACAGATACCGTTCATGCATATGGGGAAGAAAATAAGTAGTCAGCATCCCAAAATACACAACCATCAGGATCAGGTATTCTTTGGTCACATCTGCCTTTTGATAAGCCATCCAGAACAACGTAATCATCAGGATTCCCAGGATCAGATACATCCCGGCACCCACATATTCATCCAGAAAATAGTTATTTCCAATAATCTGATAAATATTGGGGAATTTAATCGACAGCGACCAGCGGTCTTTCCCTCCCTGAAACGCATAGATGCCCAAAAGCTCCGAAAAAGGTCTTCCTGCCAGATACGCCGGCAGGATTCCCAACAGATACATCACAGGAATCGTCACAAAATGTTTCAGCTGAACCTTTTTTTGTAGCCATAAAATCACCAGAAACGGAAAGATAAACAACGTCTGAAGCTTTACCGCAAAAGCCGCACCATAAAACCACATCCCTATAAAAGGCTTGTCCTTGATCAGAAAACACACACTGCACAAAATCAGCAGAGTATAGATAATATCACACTGCGACCAGACCGCCGCATTCAGGATCACCGTGGGCAGAAACAAAAAGACACCATAAGAAAACACTGCCTTTCTCCGGCTCTTTGTACACTCCAGAACAATCCCTGCAATCACACATGCCCCTGCGATTTCCAACATACAGCAGATGCCTTTAAAAGCAGTCATGGCATTCATGGGCAGCAGGGTGATCAGATACAAAAGATACATCACCGGCGGCGCATAGTCATAAAAATCATCTTTGAGCGCCGAAAATCCGCCCTCTTTTAGCTGCAGCAGCCAGTCGCTCCAATACACGCTCCAGTCTTCGGCCACAAAAGAGCGCACCAGGATGCGCACAGCCACAGCCAGCAGCGTAATCGCAACGAGAAATACCATCTCTGAGCGTTCTTTTTTCAGCAGTTTTCTCACATATGCATCCATAGGACACCTCTATCTTAATTCTTTCTCGATAATATATTTAGGCCTTGCCTTTGTCTCCAGATAGATCTTTCCGATATATTCTCCAATGACACCTATCGCCAGCAGCTGCAGCCCTCCAATCGCCCAGATCGAGACGATTAAAGAAGTCCAGCCAATGCTTGTATTTCCAAGGAAATGCTGCACCAGCGAGTAGGCCAGCATGGCGATACTGCATACAAAGATCAGCATTCCCAATAATACGATCATCCGGATAGGCTTAATAGAAAGGGACGTGATCCCGTCAATCGCCAGAGCCAGCATCTTCTTCAGCGGGTATTTGGACTCCCCGGCCAGCCGCTCATGGCGCTCATACAGCACCACATCGGTCTGAAATCCCAGCATCGGCACGATACCGCGCAAAAACAGATTCACTTCTTTATATTGTTCCATCTCATCCAATGCCCGCCTGCTCATCAGCCGATAATCTGCATGATTAAAGACAATCTCCGCGCCCATCAGATTCAGCAGTTTGTAAAAACCTTCCGCTGTAAATTTTTTAAAAAAAGTATCGGTCTTTCTGGCGCTGCGCACGCCATAGACGATCTCACAGCCCGCATGATATTTTTCCACAAACTGATCGATGGCGTCGATATCGTCCTGCAGATCCGCATCCAGAGAAATCACCATATCCGCATAATTTTTCGCCGTCATCAGTCCGCCCAACAAGGCATTTTGATGCCCGCGATTCCTGGAGAGTTTCAGGCCCTGAAAGATGGGATTCTCCTCATGCAGCCTTTCGATCATCTCCCAGGTCTTGTCCTTAGAACCATCATTGACAAACAGGATCTTGCTGTTCTTTGCGATCTTCCCCTGTGCCATCAGATTGTTCATCTTTTCACAAAGTCGTTTGGATGTCTCCGGCAGCACTTCCTGCTCATTATAACAAGGAACTACCAGATACAGACAATTTCCTCTCTCCATCATTTTACTCCTCTTTCTGATGTTTTTTAAGCTCTGCCTCCAGTTCCTGGAGTCGTTTTTCATTCAGTGCCACCATCTGATCTAAGGTCCGTACACTGTTGGACATCCTGGAAAGTGCCACTGTCAGGGAAAAGATAATCACCAGTGAAAAACAAAATCCCAGGAAAAAGATCATATTCACTGGAGCATAGATCCCCAAAAACTCCGACACCACAATCAGCAGGCGAGGGACACAGTCAAAGGCAAACAGCGCACAGAGCACCAAAAACCAGGACAGTGCATATTTTAATTCCAGACTTCTTCTGCGTATCATATTTACCAGAATCAAAAATACGACCAAGATCGCTAAAGCGATCACAATCTGAAGCTTTATTGTCATCATACTCTTATCTCCTCAACCGCTCCATCAGTATCGCCAATGTCACTTTTATCATATAATAGACCGATTTCACTCCCCCGATGGAGGAGATCCCTTCCTCTCTTTTTTTCATCACCACCGGCACTTCTGTCACCTTTTTTCTCATGCGCAGAATTGCCATCACACTCTCCGGCTCTGGATAATCTTTAGGATAATTATCTGCATAGATCCGCATCACATCCCGGTTCACCATCCGCATCCCGGAAGTCGGATCTGTCACTTTCTTTCCGGTCAACACCCACAGCAGAGCAGAAAAATACTTAATCCCGACCCGCCGGATTCCTGAAGACTGAAACCCTTCTCTCTCTATAAAACGGGACCCGATCACCATATCACTGTCCGTCTCCTTCAAGGTCTTGGCCATCATCTCCAGATAAGCCGCATCGTGCTGCCCATCCCCGTCAAACTGCACAGCAAGGTCATATCCATACTGGCACCCATACAGATATCCCGTCTGCACTGCCCCGCCAATCCCCAGATTCACAGGCAGATGGACATAATTCAGACCGCGCTCCTGACAAACTTTTAACGTATCATCTGTGGAACAATCATTAATCACCACATAATCAAATCCCGGTGCATGTTCTTTTATATCTTCTACCGCCTTTATAATGCTCTTGCTTTCATTATAGGCTGGTATAATCACAAGCTTTCTGTCGCTCATACCAAATAGATCCCTTCCACAAAAAATGACTTACGCGCAGTATATCACACATTTTCTTTAATTTCCACTTTTATCTTGATTAGGAAACGGACGCTCACCTCTGTACAAACTGTTTCAGCACCCTCACTGTCCTTAAGATATCTGTAACCCACGCAAACCTCACTCCATTTTCTTTCAGCGCTTTATGCCCTTCGAGAAGAGACTGGACATATGCCCCTAAGCTGTTGGTGCTCGTGCCTCCATGGGACATATAGATCAGGATCTCCGGCAGATATGAGAGTGTTACTTTTTTTTGATATAAAATCCGCACCATAAATTCATAATCTGCCGCAATCCGATAATTGGTCTTATAGCCGCCAAAGGTCTCATAGACTTCTCTTCTGAGGTACAAAGTGGGATGTCCCGGCATCCAGCCGCTGCGGATACTTCCCTGTCCCTGGTGCCAGCGGCGGACGATACGTTCTCCATCCATATAATACAGATCTCCATGTACCCCATCTGTCTTCTCCCGCTCCATCACTTCCACCATACGGCTTAATACATTCTTGTCCGCAAACCGGTCAAAACAGCAGCCAATGATATCCCCCGTCGCCAGCCGGATGCCTTTATTAAGCGCATCATAGATCCCCTGATCCGGTTCCGAGATCCAGCGTACTTTCCCAGGCAGCCGCTTTTGTATCCGCTCGATTAACTCCTTTGTCCCGTCTGTCGAACCGCCGTCCACAATAATATATTCCAGATTTTCATAGTCCTGTCCCGCCACCTGCTCCATAATCCGCTTAAGATTCGCAGCGTCATTATAAGTCGTTGTAATCACCGACACCTTTGGTAAGCTCTTCATCTACTCTCCCTGACCCGCCAGGCTGTGATACAGCCGGATATACTCCAAAAAGCGGTCATATTTCTCATACTTTCCTGCCTGTCTCAGACAGTCTTCTCTCTTTTTTGGTTCCTTTTGTTCTAAAATGATTGCTTTTATCAGTGCCTCCACATCCCCTTTTGGCACCACTCTCCCGCAGCTTTTATCCAGGCTCTCCGGGCTTCCTCCCGTAGCAAACGTAATCACCGGCGTCCCGCAGGACAGAGCCTCCAGATTCGTCGTTGGAAAATTATCCTCCAATGTGACATTCACAAACACATCCGCCATAGAATAATACTCCGCCAATTCCCCCGCCGAAGCAGTCCTCCTAATCCCCATCACATTTTTTGGAAGCTTCTGAAGCTGTCTCTTAGACAATCCAATCAAGATGATCTGCATATCTTCTGGAAGCCGCCCCGCCAATTCCATAAAATAAGAAAGTCCCTTTCTTCTCTCCCACACATTCGCAACCCCTAAGATCACGAACTTTCCCATAAGCCGAAGCTGCTCTCGAAGCGTCCCCTCTAGCGGAACAAACACCTCCTGATCCACCCCATTGGGAATCACCTTCACCGGATATTCTTTCAAAAAAGACCGCTTCACCTCATTGGCCAGCCACCTAGAAGGCGTCACCACCGTCAGATTCTGAACTCCCGTAAAAACCGCCCTCTTCCTGATATAATTCTGCTCTGTCCGATTCCGAAATAAAGCGTACGGATAGACCTTTTGATACTCTGTACACTCCTTACATCCCCGCTCAAATCCCCTGCATCCTGTATAATCATAAAACGCACAATGTCCCGTATACGCCCATCCATCATGCAGCGTCCACACTACCGGCTTTTTCGCCTCCTTCAAATACGCAAACAGAAGCTCCACCTGCAGCACAAACCCATGAATATTATGAAGCTGAATCACATCTGGGTCCCACTTGCGAATCCTCTCAATCAATCTTCTCGTCTGCCCCTTGGAAGCAAACCCATGCTCTCCCCGAAAAAACGTAGACAGCACATGCACGCCCATATCCCATCCGGTCCCAAACCGAAACGCCCTCACCCCCTCTGGCGCCCCCTGTCTCCCATAAGCAATCAGCCCCTCATCCCCATTCCTCTCCAAAGCCCTGTAAATATCCACCACAATCCGCCCCACACTCCCACTCCCACATACCGTACTAATCTGCAAAACCTTCAATCCCATTTTTCCCACCTTTCCAACGCTCCCCACACCCCTCCTCTATACTATTATACCTATGTCAGACAAGCCTTGTCGGCCCCGCTTGCCACTCCCCCCATTCTATGCTATACTATTCCCCATCCTATAGTATAAGCGAGGTACACCAATGTTAATCATACAACCTTCCGGCGGTTTATGCAATAGAATCCGCGTAGTAAATTCCGGCTGGCGGCTCGCCCGCGAGCGCCGTGAAAAGCTCTTAGTCCTGTGGAACTGCAACCACGAACTCAACTGCCCTTTCCACGCCCTTTTTCAGCCCGTCACTGAGTTTAAGATCACCAACATCCACTCTGTGATTGACCCCCGCAAACTTTTCTATCAAAAGACTGCCCGCAACTACTTAACCAACGAAGAGATCCTCTCCCACCGCACCCCGGAGGGATGTCTCTCCCCTTCTTTCGTCCAAAGCCTTCGAGGCAACACCTATATCTTCACCTGGGAAAGCTTCTATACTTCGGAAGACTATCATCTCTTTCGCCCCATCGCCCCCCTTCAATCCCGGATCGACAAGCTGACCTCCGCCTTTGGCTCTTCCTGTATCGGCGTCCATATCCGCCGCACAGACAACCAGCCCGCCATCGGCAAAAGCTCCACCGACGCCTTTATAACCGCCATGCGCCTTGAACTCTCCCAAAACCCTGACGCTCAATTCTACTTAGCCACAGATTCTCCCGAAGAAGAAGCACATCTTCGAACCACCTTCCCCGGTCATATTCTGTCCAATCAGAACCGCTGCCTAAGACGTGATACCCAAGAAGGCATCGAAGATGCCCTTTTAGACCTCTACTGCCTCGCCTCCACCCAAAAAATTATCGGCAGCTACTTCAGTTCCTTCACTGACATCGCTGCCGATATGCATAAAATCCCCAAGCTTATCGCGGGACAATCATAGGTTTGCAGGCCTCACCAGCAAACCTATGATCTTTTAAAATTCAAATACGGCTACTCCATAAGGTGACAGCGGATATTCCACATAGAATTTCTGTCCGTCACACTCTCCTTTTTTCGCCTCATAAATTAGAGCCTTCTCCCGGCCATTGCCCCCAAACTCTGGTGCATCGCCGTCTAAGATCAGCTTATATTTCTTTTTCTTTGGCACACCTACATGGTAATCTGCCCGTTCCATCGGTGTAAAGTTCAGCACAAACAATAGATTCTTCCGCTTCGTCTTGCTGTAACGCACAAAACTGAAGATACTGCGGAAACAGTCATCTGCATTGATCCACCGGAAACCATCCCAACTGTCATCCTGTTCGTAGAGACAGCGGTATTTCTTATACATATGAAGCAATGCTTTGACATAATTCTGTATCTGCTGATGATGTTCTTCTTTTAGCAGGAACCAGTCAAGCTCTCTTGCCTCGCTCCACTCCTGAAGCTGAGCAAATTCATTGCCCATGAACAAAAGTTTCTTGCCCGGATGGCCAAACATAAAGGTATAGCCTGCTTTTAAGTTGGCAAATTTATCATCCAGGTAACCCGGCATCTTGTTAATCATTGAGCATTTCAGATGCACTACCTCGTCATGAGACAATACCAGAATATAATTCTCACTGCATGCATAGCTCATGGCAAAGGTCATCTTGTTGTGATTATCCTTGCGGAAATAGGGATCTAACTTCATATATTCCAGGAAATCGTTCATCCAGCCCATATTCCACTTAAAGTTAAAGCCAAGTCCGTCTTCCTGTACATCTTTGGTGACACCCGGCCAGGCAGTCGACTCCTCTGCGATGATCATGGAGCCGTCCTTTCTGCCCCTGATGATGGAATTGAGGTGGCGAAAGAACCAGATTGCCTCTAAGTTCTGATTGCCGCCGTATTTATTGGGCAGCCACTGGCCGTCCCGCTTGCCGTAGTCCAGATAGAGCATAGACGCCACTGCATCCACTCTAAGACCATCCACATGATAGTGGTCTAACCAGTACAGCGCATTGGCAATCAGGAAATTGCGGACTTCGGATTTTTCATAGTTGAAGATCTTGGTCCCCCAGTCGGGATGTTCGCCTCTTCGGCTGTCCGGATGCTCAAACAGCGGTGTCCCGTCAAAATTTGCCAGTCCATAGCCATCTCTTGGGAAATGTGCCGGCACCCAGTCTAAGATCACACCGATGTTGTGTTTGTGCAGATAATCCATCAGATACTGAAAATCTGCCGGTGTGCCATGTCTGGAAGTGGGCGCAAAATACCCCGTGACCTGATAGCCCCAAGATCCATCGAACGGATGTTCTGCAATCCCCATCAACTCCACATGCGTATAACCCATCTCTTTGACATATTTGGTTAATTCCACCGCAAACTCCCGGTAATTATAATAGCCGTCTTCACCGTCCTCATGCGGGTGACGCCTCCAGGAACCAGGATGCACTTCATAGATCGACATCGCTTCTCTTGGTCCGTCCCAGGTCTTGCGCTTCTCCATCCATTTCTCATCGTGCCAGGTAAAATGGTCAATATCCATCACAATCGAAGCATTGCCTGGACGCTTCTCCGCATAAAATGCAAAAGGATCTGCCTTATAGAGATATTCTCCAGACTGTGTCTCGATCAGATACTTATACATACAGCCTTCTTTCAGGTCCGGAACAAACGCCTCATAGATACCCAGAGGCTCTAAACGAGTCATCTTGTATCCATCAGAACCCCAGCGGTTAAACTCTCCGACCACGCGTACATCTTTCGCATGAGGTGCCCAGACGGCAAAATACACACCTTTCTCACCATCCATCTCTGCCAAATGCGCGCCTAATTTTTTATAGATCTGATAGTGCGTTCCTTCGCCAAAAAAGTATTGGTCTTCATTTGTGATTGCACACCATGGCCGTTCGGCTGCTTTTTTTACTGCTTTTTTCCCCATAAGTCTTCTCCTCTATTCGAACAAATAGATCTTGCCCGAATTTTTTTCTAATGATACGGTTATTTTATCACATTCTGTCGTATTTTCACACCCCAAAAATACATCTTTATAGTGATTTTTACCAACCGGATTCGGGAAATCAAAAGTTGCCGATGCATCATCACAATTTACCATCACCACAATCGCCTGTTGGTCAAGAATCATAGCATATGCATACTGGCGGTTGCGAAGATACAGCTCCCGATATGCTCCCTGTGACAGACAAGGACACTCTTTTCTAAGGGTTCCCAGTGTTGTCAAAAGCTTCGGAAGATCTTTATATGGCGGATTTTCTTCTAACTCGGAGAGCTTTAAGGCCGGACGCAGCGGATCATCATTTGCGCCCTCTTTTCTTCCTTCCACGCCCCACTCACTGCCATAGTAGATGGATGGAATCCCCGGAAGGGTGTAAGAAAGCATCCATACCAGCGGCAGATGTTCTTTTACATTGAGCTTGGAAGCGATCCGGTCCACATCGTGATTGTCCACAAAAGTATACAGTTTGCGGCCTTTATAAATACCTCCATTGGCGTCAAACTGACGGCGGATGGTATGAGCAATCTCAAAATAATTATGGTCATTATGCCCGGAATACAATCCTTTATGCAGCTCATAGTTGGTCACTGAATGTAAGATGCCTGGCTCTGTCCAGCGGCTGTAGTCTCCATGAATCACTTCTCCCATCAGCCAAAAATCTGACTTTTCGGCTTCGGTCATGCTCCTCATCTCTCTCATAAACTGAAAATCCAGACAGTCCGCACAGTCTAAGCGGATACCGTCAATGCCAAATTCCTGAATCCAGAAGCGAATCACATCCAAAAGATACTCTTTCACTGCCGGGTTCTGAAGATTCAGATTGGCCAACTCAAAGCAATTTCTCCATGCCTTATACCAAAATCCATCATTGTAGCAGGTGTTTCCCTGAAAGCTGACTTCCTGATACCATCCACAATAGGAAGAGCCTTCCCGGTTCTTCTGGATATCCTGAAATGCAAAAAATTCCCGACCGGTGTGGTTAAATACTCCGTCCACCACCACTTTTACATCCAACTGATGACAATAGCTTACAAATTCTTTAAAATCCTCATTGTCACCTAAACGCCTGTCCACCATTTTATAGTCTTTGGTATCGTATCCATGAGAAGTAGACTCAAAAAGCGGCCCGATATAGATCGCCGTACAGCCGATTTTCTTAATATGATCTACCCAGGGAAGCAAATCCTTAAGCCGGTGCACCACCTCGTTTTGATCATTCCTCTTAGGTGCTCCTAACATCCCCAAAGGATACATGTGATAAAATACTGCACTTTCATACCATTTTTCCATCCTGTTATCTCCTCTTCTTGGTTGCTGTCCCTATTATACAAAAAAACACCACTTTTGAAAAGTGACGATTTTAAATAACTTGGCTTCTTGTAGAGAATTTTATATAGTTTTTAAATTCGAGTTTGTCCTGTACAGAAAAAAGACACCAAGCAATGTTCTTCTGCTTCGTGTCTTTTCTTGCTCTTTTTTATAATACCTTACTCAGGAAATCGACGGTCCTTGGCTCCTTGGGATGAAGGATCACTTCATCAGGAGTGCCCTCTTCCACAATATAGCCGCCCTCCATAAAGATCACGCGGCTGCCGACCTCTCTGGCAAACCCGATCTCATGGGTGACTACCACCATCGTCATCCCTTCTCTTGCCAGCTCTTTCATAACCGCCAGCACTTCTCCCACCATCTCCGGGTCCAGTGCACTGGTTGGCTCGTCAAAGAGCATAATATCCGGCCGCATCTCCAGTGCGCGGGCAATCGCCACACGCTGCTTCTGTCCGCCGGAGAGCTGACTTGGATAGGCGTCCGCCTTGTCCTCAAGCCCCACACGTCTTAAAAGCTTTTGTGCTTCTTCTTTTGCCGCTTCCTTGGTCAAAAGCTTCAGATGCGTGGGTGCCAGTGTCATGTTGTCCATCACCGTCAGATGATTAAACAAGTTAAAATGCTGAAATACCATCCCGATATTTTCACGCACTTTATTGATATTTGTATGTTTATCAGTCACATCATGTCCGTCGATCACAATCGTCCCGCTGGTCACGGTCTCCAACTGATTCAGGCAGCGCAAAAGTGTGGATTTGCCGCTGCCGGAAGGTCCTAATAAGACCACGACTTCTCCCTCATGGACATCCATACTGATATCTTTTAATACTTCTAATTTTCCAAAGCTCTTGCGCAGATTGGATACGTGAATCTTGCATTCTCCATAGGTAACTTCTCTATCTGCCACGATTCACCCTCCTCTCTACCTGTTTGGCAATCTTACTTAAGATCGTAATGACAATCAGATACATGATACCAATGATGGCCCACGCCTGCATGGGCTTAAAGGTATTTCCCATAATGGTCTTACCCACATTGGTCAGTTCCGGGAAACCAATGACGGAGAGAATCGAAGTATCCTTCAGTGTGATGATAAACTGGTTGATAATCGAAGGAATCATCGTGCGGACCGCCTGCGGCACCACAATCAGCGCCATACAGGCCTGGTAAGACAGTCCTAAGCTTCTGCCTGCCTCCATCTGCCCGCGGTCCACACTTTCAATACCTGCCCGAATGATCTCTGCCATATAGGCACCACAGTTCATGGAGAGTGCAATCGTACCCGCCTCCAGGCTCTCTAAGCGGAAATTCTGAAATCCCAGCATCTGAATCCCGCCAGGCACTCCAAAATAGATAAAATATGCCAGTACGATCAAAGGCACTCCGCGGACTGCATCCACATAAAACGTACCAATAAAGTTTAATATCCGGTTGGGCGCCACATTCATAAGGCCAAAGATCATGCCAATCACCGTGGCAAAGATCAGTGCCAGAAGCGTCATCCACAGCGTCCTTCCCAGTGCGTTAAGCAGCATGGTGCCATATACTTGAACGATAGAAATCATAGGTCAGCTTCTCCTTCTTAACTCATCTGCTGCCTGGTCTTATTCTCCAAGATAGGTAGCGATGATCTCATCATAAGTTCCATTTGCCTTGATGTTTGCAAGGCCTGCATTAAACATATCCAGAAGCTCCTGGTTAGCCTCGTTCATGATCGCTGCACCATAAGGAGCACCCTCGCTCTCCATGCCTTCCGGAATCTGAAGGGCAAGGCCTGCACTCTTAATAGAGTCTGCCATAATCGGTTTGTCTTCTACACAAGCTGCACTGTTGCCGCTGATGACATCCTGATACATGGTTGGAGAATCCTCCAACACTTTTACAGTAAATCCATACTCATCCTTTAAGCTGTCTGCAAATGCAGCACCTGCTGTACCATTTTTTACCACAACCTGTTTGCCTGCCAGATCTTCATAGCTTTTAATATCGCTGCCCTCTGCCACAACAAAGGTCTGGGTTGCATCATAGTATCCGTCCGAGAAGATCCAACCGCTCTCTTTACGCTCATCTGTGATGGAAGCGCCAGCGATCAGCATATCTGCCTGTCCGACCTGTACGGCTGCCACTGCCGCATCCCATCCAAGGCTTCTGATCTCATAAGCAAATCCCTGATCTTCTGCAACCGCTTTGATCACGTCCACATCGATCCCTACAAACTCTCCCTTTTCATCGGTAAACTCAAAGGGACGAAATACGGTATCCATAGCGATCACCCAGGTCTTGTCAGACGCAGGTGCTGCTGTCTCTCCCTCTGTCTCAGCTTCCGGTGTCTCCTGTGCATCCTCTCCCTCTGCGGGTGCTTCTGCGTCTGCCTCTGTGGTTGGTGTCTCAGCCTCTGTCGGTGCAGCTTCTTCTTTTGCGCCGCATGCCACAGTAGAAATTGCCAGGCAGGCAATCATAGACATAACAATTAACTTTTTCATAACTATGTACTCTCCTTTTCCTTTGGCATCTCTGCCAATATTCTTAAACACAAAAGCGATGTATCTTTCTACACCGCCTCTGATGCTGTCTATAAGTATAATTTTTTCTGTCTTCCTTGTCAAGAAAAAACTGTATCATTGTATACACGTATCTCCCGAACTCAGATCTTTTCAGCTGCTTCAAGGATCAGTTCTGTCGCCTTTTCGATCCCTAACTTCTCTGTATTCAGAGTCAAGTCAAAATTTCTGGAGTCCCCGTAGGTCTTGCCGGTATAGTACGCGCAGTACCTCTTTCTGGCCTTGTCTGCTGCTTTTACATCTGCGATCACCTGGTCTATGGAGGTATCCGGCATCATCCCGGCCATCCTTTTTACCCGCCACTGAAAGCCCGCATGGATAAACACATTCAGGCAGTGGTCAAACTGTCTCAAGATATAATCGCCATTTCTTCCAACAATAATACAGCTCTCTTTATTCGCCAGTTCCCGGATGGCTTCTTTTTGTGCCCTCCACAATTCCTCATCCAGAGGCTTATTATAAAAGTCAAACAGACTCTGGGCAAACCCGAAACTGCTGGGGACTCGCTCATCCCATTTACGCACCTGCTCAGGGTTCAGCTTTCGATTCGCCATGGCCGTCTTCAGGATGATATCCTTGTCATAATAGGGCAACTGAAGTGCCTTTGCCACTCTCTTTCCGATCTCACCCCCGCCAGCGCCAAACTCTCTGCCGATGGTAATAATTTTCCTCATAGTGAACCCTCCTTTTTTTTCTTCCTATTATAAAATAGCTTTTCTTAAATGTCAAAACTTACTGATGACAAGTTCTGGATGCGCGTGATACAATAATGCCATATGTTGGAAAGGACCTAAGACAAACAGATGAAAACGGAAGCCCAAAAGAAAAAACTGGCACTGCAACTTATCGAACGTCTGAAAAAAGAATACCCAGAAGCCGGCTGTACATTAGACTATGACAATGCCTGGAAGCTCCTGGTGAGTGTCCGGCTGGCTGCTCAGTGCACCGACGCCAGAGTCAATGTCATCGTGGAAAAACTATATGAAAAATTTCCCGATGTAAAAGCCCTTGCAGGCACGACTGCCGAAGAGATCGAAGCTATCATAAGGCCCTGCGGTCTTGGAAAAAGCAAGGCCAGGGATATCCATGCCTGTATGAAGATCCTTGACGAACAGTATCAAGGCAAAGTGCCAGATACTTTCGATGCCCTGTTAAAACTTCCCGGCGTGGGCAGAAAAAGCGCCAATCTGATCATGGGAGATGTCTTTCATAAGCCTGCAATCGTCACAGACACCCACTGTATCCGCCTCGTCAACCGGATGGGGCTTGTGGACGGTATCACAGTGCCCAAAAAAGTAGAGATGGCCCTGTGGAAACTCATTCCCCCAGCAGAAGGAAGCGATTTTTGTCACCGGCTGGTCTACCATGGCAGAGAAGTCTGTACCGCCAGGACAAAGCCTTACTGCGACCGGTGCTGTGTCCGCGATCTGTGCGCCAGAGAAGGGGTCTGACAGACTTTTTTACTCTGGGTCCACAATCCGATACCCCACTCCTACTTCGGCAAAGATATATTTCTCGATCTTCCTGCGGATATTGGCCATATTGACCCGCAGGATTCGATTATCCGTTTTCATATTCGGACCCCATATTCCAAAGAAGTGATCCCTAAGATCCCGGCAACGTCAGGCATCACTCAATTTATTGTCTTGGCACCACTTCTGTGCTATAATGGGCAAAGGAGAATTTTCTATGAAGATCACAGTTTTAATTGACAATCTAACCAAAGGAATCTTAGAAGCAGAATGGGGTCTGTCTCTCTATATCGACTATCCTCCCTATCGCATCTTATTGGATACCGGCGCTTCAGACCGATTTGCCAAAAATGCCAAGCGTCTGGGTATTGATCTAAGCCTGGTGGATTTTGGCGTACTTTCCCATGCCCACTATGACCATGCAGATGGCATGGGAGCTTTTTTTGCACAAAACTCCCAGGCACCTTTTTATCTAAGACAAGGCTCTAAAGAAAATTGTTATGGAAAACGATGGATTTTTCGAAAATATATCGGGATACACCGCGGATTCTTAAATACCTACAAAGACCGTATCCTCTATGTAACAGATCAACAAGAATTGGTAAAGGGCGTCAGCCTGTTAGGACATAGCACCGAAGGTCTCGAAGCCTTTGGAATGCAAAACAATCTCTATGTCCGACAGGGTATCCGCTATCTGCCGGATTCCTTTGTCCATGAACAAAGTCTGCTTTTAGATACCAGAGAAGGACTGGTCATCTTAAGCAGTTGTTCCCACGCAGGGGCGGACAATATCATAGAGGAAGTGCAGCGGGCATATCCGCAAAAGAAGATCTACGCCATGATCGGCGGTTTTCACTTATATCATACCCCTGAAACAGAGGTCCGCGCCCTCGCAAAGAGGATACGCTCGACAGGCATCCAGAAGATCTATACCGGACACTGCACCAAAGAGCCTGCCTTTCAGATCCTGAAAGAAGAACTGGGCGAACAAGCCCATCAGCTCTATACAGGAATGGAGATTGTGATCTGATGCCCTCTCTCTACGGCGATCAGATCACCCTTTGCCCCTTCCATTTTCCCCCTGCATAATGCCACACTGCGGGCACAAAAACCACACACCATCCGATCACTATGCTCCACCATAGCATACGTTCTCCCATCAAGGGCGTCAGGAAAAAGGTGCACAGCACCCGGACTCCCAGACTTCCCAGCGTGAGTCCGACAAACCAGTTCATATCCCCCACCCCTTTAAAGACCGATTTTAAGATCATATACCCGGAAAAGATCACCAGAAACCAGGCAGTCACTTTCAGATACGCTGCGCCCACCCTTATGACTTCTTCTGCACCTTTTCCTTCTACAAACCAGCCGATGATCGCTTCCGGCATCCATTCCATCACTGCGACCATCCCAAGAGAAAGTCCTCCAGTCACTGCCAGCGAGACCTGGACTCCCTTAGTGATGCGCTCCGGCCTCTCAGCCCCGATATTCTGGCTTACATAGTTAGAGAGTGCATTTCCCCAGTTGATCGGTATGGTGGAGACCAGATTGACCGCTTTGTTCGCAGCCGAACAGCCCGCCATGACAGCCGGGCCAAAACCATTGATTACCGTCTGCACACAGACATTTCCAAAAGATACCACTGACTGCTGCAGTGCAGCCGGAACCGCAATGCGCATCATACGCACAAATTCCGCCTTATCGAATATATGTTCTATCTTCTTCATACCCATACGGTGCATCTTTTTCTCCAGCACCAGCAGGGACAGCAGCGTGCAGATCCCCTGGGAAAGCGTGGTCGCCAGTGCACTCCCACCGGTTCCCATAGAACATGTGACGATAAAAAACAAATCCCCTGCTATATTTAAGAAAAAGGCCATCAGCAGAAAATACAACGGTGTCCGGGAATCTCCCATGGCAATATAGACCGCATGCAGAGCATTGTATAAAAAAACCGCAATGCTTCCCCAAAAATAGATCGTTAAATAATTCACACTATCTGTCATAACCTCCGAAGGAGTCTTGACCAACAACAGAATCTCTTTTGCAAAGATCTGTGCCAATACAGTCGCTAAGATTCCCGCACCCACAGAAAAGGTGCAGATCGTCACCATACAGACTCTGATCTTTTCCCATTTTCCCGCACCAAAATACTGAGCTATGACAACAGAGGCTCCCAGTGCAAGACCGGAAGCCATCTGTACCATAACCGCAGTAATCGTACCTGCCAAGCCCACCGCTGCCAGCGCGTCCGCTCCCAGATAATTTCCCACGATAAAACTGTCTATCAGATTGTAAAGCTGTTGAAAGAGATTGGATAAAATCACCGGCACTCCAAAGAGAAACAGCACTCTAACAGGGCTGCCTTTGGTCATATCCAGGGTATCCTTTCGGCTTATTTTCATTTACTAGATCCTCTTTTCTACCACCACAGCAGATAGATCAAGGTCAGGGCCAACCCAATCGCTGCCAGCATCAGGCCAAAAGACAGGCTGACACTGATCAGGCGGTTCGTCCTGTGTATCATCTCTTCCCATTCGGCAAAAGTGACTACAAACGAATGTTCGATCGGCTTCTGCCGGAATATGGTATGATTCAATAATTCGGTCACATTGTCCAGAAGTTTCCCAAGGGTACGGGACAATCTTGATCCGATCAAATAGACATGCCGCTCTGTCCGGCTCTTGTGAGTGGTCCTCCGAAAGAACAGCAAGACAGCATCCAGCAAATGATCCAAGATCCGTCCCAAAAATGCTCCAAGCTCCAGTAATCCTTTCAGGACGCTCCTCGTTACATACATCTGATCCACCAGACGAGTCAGACCTGCCACCAGCGTAATCGCTGCTTTTTGGAGCACCGGGCGATAGATCAGATCTTCCAGATCCATCCATCCGGGCCACACATTTTGATAGACCACTCTCCCTTGTTCATCTTTCCCCATCAGGAACTTTCGTATAAATCCAATATATACCAGTGCTCCGATGGCCAGCGAGATCGCCGCCCCTTTGAGGTTGACCAGGCTAAAATAGTGTACGGCATGGGCTGGCATCTCTCCATGCAAAAAGCTCTGTGCCAGATCAGCCGCCCGGTTCATGGTCAGATACGGGAAAAATCCCATTCCCAGCAGAACAATCGCCGGAAGCAAGAGTGCAAAGATACTCTCCCGATTCATATAGGGCGTCTTCTGATCAAAGCGCTCTTGTTCAAACGGATGTTCTTCTATGAATACCGCCACAAATAATTTTGTCATATAGGCAATCGTCATGCCACCTGTAAGTAAAAAGATCCATTCGATCACGTGAATCGTCAAGGTCGACTCTCCATGTGCTGCTAACTCCGCCGCATATTCCACAATGCTCTCATGCAAAAGCGTCTTACTCACATAGCCACTAAAGCCCGGTATTCCTCCGATACTCAAAGCTCCCACCAAAAACAGGCCCTTCAGCAGCGGTTTATGTTTTCCAAATCCCTGGATCTCATTGAGATTCAAAGCGTGCAGATTCATGTAAACCACACCAGCAGCCATAAAAAGAATTAGCTTGATCATGGAATGATTGACCATATGCAGAATCGTACCCCGCACTGCCAGAGCATTCTCTGTACCCAAAAGCTCCATCATCCCGGCGCCCACTAGGATAAATCCGATCTGTGACATGGAAGAGCAAGCCAGCGTACGCTTCAGATCCACGGAAAATATCGCGATCATCGCTCCCCCAAACATAGTAACCACTCCAAGATATAATATGCATTTCCCCCAGCCGGGGTCACAACGAAACATCTCTGCGCTGACCACCAGCACGCCAAAGACACCTGTCTTGGTCAGGATTCCTGACAGCAGAGCACTGGCTGGTGCCGGTGCCACCGGATGCGCTTTGGGAAGCCAGATATGCAGCGGGAACATCCCCGCCTTGGCCCCAAAGCCAAAGAGCATACATCCGCCAGCCCAATAGAGCTGCACCGACTTTTCTGCCCATACCAGTGCAATGGCATCGTGCAGTTCGGACATCCGAAGCGTCCCCACTGCATCATAGAGCAGAAATAATCCCATCAGCATCACCAGGCCGCCGATTATGGCAATGACCAGATAGATCTCTCCTGCCTTCATCGCCTCTTTCTTTTCTTCATGTACTACCCAGACATAGGAAGTCAAAGACATGATCTCAAAAAAGATAAACGTCGTATAAAAGTCTCCCGATAAAAATACTCCCATGGTTGCCCCAAGGGTCAAAAGATAAAAGAAATAATAACGATTCCTGTTCCTGTAATGAGCAAAATATTCTCTGGAAAAGATCCCCGTCATCATCCACATCCATGCAGCGATACTGCCATAGAGTACCCGAAAACCATCCAGTTTCAGGTACAAGCCCTGCATACAAAAACCTTCCCAGCTAAAGGAAAGTTCTCCCTGCTGCCAGAAGCGCAGAACTGCGCAGAGCATAAAGCCCATCTCCAGGATGACAGAAAGCTGCAACAGGCGATCTCTTGCAGGCTTGCTTACCCTACCGGTCAGATAACAGAGAAAAGCCGCCGCAAAGGGAAATCCCACGACTGTCCATAAGATACCATCACCACTCATCGCTTTTCTCCTCCTTCTATACGATCCCCTGTGCCACCAGACGCAAAATCTGCATCAGCGGCTCCGAGCAAAGTCCAAACACCAGTACGGTAACAGCAAAGATCCCCAGGGGCAGCTTCATCTCCCAGTTCGGATCTGTAATCCCTTCATTAGCAGCTGCATCGTATCCCTGATCCGGGAACCACGCCCGGATCGCCACCGTCAAGATGTAGACTGCGGTCATCAGCGCCGAATATAAAAGCACCAGCACCGCCGCATACGCATACGGATAACTCTCTCCTAACTCCATCGCGGCAGCGGCGATATTCCATTTACTGATAAAACCTGCAAAGAGTGGGATTCCAATCAGCGAAAGACCACATATAGTAAAGACAGTAAATACAAAGGGCATCTTTTTGGCCAGCCCATTGAGTTCATCCACATATTCTTTCCCGCTCTGGTGCAGCACAGCGCCTGCACTGAAAAAAGAGCCGATCTTCATCACTGCGTGAAATACCAGATGACTCATCCCGGCCAGCAGTCCCAGAGGACTCATCATCGTCACACCCAAAAGGATATACGACAGATTGCTGATCGTGGAAAAAGCCAGCCTTCTCTTAAAATGCGTCTCCTTCACGGCCATGGTCGAACCATAGATGATACTTAACATGGCAATACTCATCACCGCAAAATGTGCCCAAGTTCCCCTGATAAAATCCGGGCCAAAGCAATAATAGGTCAGACGCATCACCGCAAAAGCACCCGATTTTACCACGGCTACGGCATGCAAAAGTGCTGTCACCGGCGTGGGCGCTACAGAAGCTTTGGGAAGCCACCCCTGAAAAGGAAAGACCGCAGCTTTCACGCCAAAGCCCCAGAAAGCCAGCAGGTAGATAAACAGCATAGTCTGGACATTATCTCCGATCTTTTTCATATTCAGCACGCCTCCTAAGACAAAGTCTGTCGTATCTCCAAACACAATCACAAAAATCAAAGAGATAAAGGCAAATGCCGCTCCGCCAATCGAATAGTACAGATAGGTCCGGCTGGCGCGTATGGCTTTTTTAGTCATCGGATGCATCACCAGATACACCGACACCAGCGTCAAAAGTTCATAAAAAAGATACATCGTCACCAGATTTTTCGCCATGGCAATGCCCATCGTCACGCCATAGGTCATCGTATAAAAGGCAAAAAAACTGGTGGTGCGTTCCTCATGGCGCATATATTCAAACGCGTACAGCGTCGATAACGGCCACAAAATCGCGATCAGACAGGTAAAGACACTGCCCAGTCCGTCAAGCCTCAGCGCAAAATCCAGATTTCCCGTCAGGTGGAACAACGTAAAACCAGTCTCCGGCCGCCGAAAGACGCAGGTCAAGGCAATCGCTGAAGTCAAAAGTACCAGTATCTCCAGCAAAAGATTTCTTTTTTTATCCGGCAGATGCAAGACGGGCATCAAAGCGCCTCCTACAATCGGGAGCACCACCGGAAGAACCAGATATCCACTACTCATACCCTACCTCCTATCACGCTTGCAGCAATTCTCTGCAAGAATCCCAAAAAGGTTCCTGGGAACATGCCAAAGACCACTGCCGCCGCTGTAAACAAGATCATAGGCACCAGCATCAAAAGATTGGGTTCCTTTTTCTCAAGCTGATCGTATGCATAAGCCTCTCCTGGAAAGAAGGACTGAATGGAGATGGGCAGCAGATAGCCAGCTGTCAGCATCGCACTCACTAACAGCACTACCGGGCCAAACCAGGAGTAACCGTCAATTCCTGTCTGCAAAGATCCCTGCGCCAGATACCATTTGCTGATAAACCCGCTTGTTGGAGGGATGCCCACTAAGGTTATGGACACCAGGGTAAAACACCACATGGTAATCGGCATCTCCTTGCCGATTCCAGTCAGCTCTTTTACTGTCTTTTTCCCTGTCTTATAGATGATCACGCCGGCTACCAAAAACAGACAGTCTTTCACCACACAGTGAAAGACAAAATGGGACAATGCCCCTACCATACCATCTATATTCAGCACAGATAGTC
This sequence comes from uncultured Lachnospiraceae bacterium, assembly GCA_910585995.1. Taxonomy (GTDB): domain Bacteria; phylum Bacillota; class Clostridia; order Lachnospirales; family Lachnospiraceae; genus Hominiventricola. The sequence continues at coordinate 6,333 of CAJUGG010000081.1, read as the reverse complement.
CAAATAAGATATAGGACACCTGACTCACCGTGGAATATGCTAATCGTTTTTTTAGCACCTGCTCTTTGTATGCCATCATAGATCCCATAAAGACCGTAATAAGCGCCAAAGTCATCCATGTATATTGTACCCAGCTTCCTCGGATCACTTCGGCTCCTACCGCATAAAAGAGCACCCGGATAATGGCAAGGACTCCCGATTTGGTAATAATACCCGACAATACTGCGCTGGCCGGCGCTGGTGCCACCGGATGGGCAGTCGGCAGCCATCCATGCATGGGAAACATACCAGCTTTAGTTCCAAAGCCCACAAGCATCATCATCAAGATCAGAAGCGTCATCGACCGGCCGCCCGTATAGGATGACAATGTCTGTAGATATCCCCCCTCGGTAAAGGGCAGTCCTGCCCCATGCGCATAGAGATAAAAGATCCCAAACAATGCCAGAAAAGCGCCTGCCACCGAGTAAAACAGATATTTCAGACCCGCCATCACTGCATCATGGCTTAAGGTATGGAGCACCATCGGCAGGGAGGTCAGGGTCATCAGCTCGAAAAATAGATATAAGGTAATCAGGTTTCCCGCATGATCCAATCCGATCAGTACCCCCATTACAATCAGGTAAAAACCAAAATACCGGTCCTCATGTTCCTCATGCTTCATATATTCAAACGCAAAGACACCGCCAAGTATCCACGCAGTCACCGTCATCCCCGCAAACAGACGGGTGAGATTGTCCATCCGCACCAGAATATCCAACTTATCTGTCAGCTTCCAGAGCACAAACTGATAGTCCCCTGACAGAATCAGCGAGACGGTCAGTGCCAAAGTCGCCGCCATCACCAAGAAAATCCAGATACATTTAATCTGTCGGTTCTTCCACTTATCCTGAAAAAAGAGCAGGAAAAGCCCGGACAGAACGGGAAGCAGTATCGCTGCTCCAAGTACATACTTAACTGTCATCTTTTCTCTCCTCCTTTCTAAGCAAACATCGCAATTCCAAGCTGAATCAGATCTGTAATGGGTTGAGACAATAATCCCAGCACAAAATTCATACAGATCAGGCAGAATACAGCGAATGCCACCCCTTTTGACGAATGGAAATGGATGCCCTTATATTCTTCTGGTATATTCACCGGTGTATAGATCCGCACTACCGTATGCAGAAAATAGATTGCATTCAATATGGTGCTGACCGCCAGTACAATCAATGTAATCAGGATCTTATGAGGCGCTGCCCCTAAAGCCGCCACTGCAAACAACAGTTTGGAGATAAATCCCGCCAGCATGGGTACACCTACCATGGAGAGACTTCCCACCAAAAAAGCCGCCCCTGCTAGCGGATGACGATAAGCCGCACCCTGAAGTGCAGGATAGGCTCTCTGATTCCCGGAAGCATTGCTCAGACCTTTTGCCGCTAAAAAGAGCAGGGATTTGGTGATTGCATGAGTCAGGATATGGAAAATCGCTGCTATCATCCCGGCTTCTGTCGCCAGCCCGATCCCCATATAGATATACCCGATCTGCGCTATCGAAGAAAAGGCGATCATCCGATAGATATCTTTTGCCATAATGGCTCCTACCGATCCCATCACCATCCCCACAAGTCCAAAGACAAACAGGACATTGACAATTTTGCTTGTTATAATATTATCAAACCCGATCACCCGGTAAAAGATCTTAATCAACAGGATAATATAGCTCTTAGAGACCAGACTGGATAAGATGGAACTGCTTGATACCGTGGAATACCCATAAGCATCCGGCATCCAGGAATGAAACGGATACAGACCACTTTTGATGGCCAGCCCAACTGTGATAAAGCTGATAATCACTAACAGCGGGATCTGATACTTTCCTTCCTGCACCAGTTTGATCATGGCAATATGTGCATTTTCCATCAAAAGATGTCCGGTGATATCATAGAGCATCGCCAGTCCGATCAAAAACAAACCGGAACCGATCAGGCTCATCACCATATATCGAGTCGCCGCAATCAACGAGCGTCCCACCTTACGGATCATGATCATACCGCAGGCAGCAATGGTATTGATCTCCACAAAGACATATCCGGTAAATAAATCGTTGGTATAGATAATTGCCAGAAGAGAACTTAATAACAGGTCATTCAGGATAAAATATAGGTTGATCTTTTCCTTGGGAACATCTTTAAATACATGATCCATCCCCCCTAACAGGGAAAAAAGCATCACCAGGGAAAATACCATCGCCAGCATACTCTCCAACACCCCGGCCCGGATCTCATTGCCCCAGGGAGCCGGATATTTTCCCATAGTATAGATAAAGCTGTCTCCTATAGAGATCACATAGAACAAGGTGGCGGCAGACATCACAGTCACCAAAGTCACCACAATCAGAGTCAGACGCTTTGCCTGGTTTCCTTTCATCGGTGTAGAGACAATCCCGGCCACCATACATAGAACAATGGAAAAACAAGGAAAATTCTCTACAAAATTTCTGGTAAGGTTCATTTGTTCAGCTCCTCCTTCTGCATCCGAATCAGGATCTCATCCAGATCCAGAGAGCCATATTTTCGATACAGACGAATCGTCAGAGATAACATCAGAGCTGTCACGCTGACCGATACCACAATGCCGGTCAGCACCAGTCCGCTGGGGATTGGATTGATATAGACTTCCACATCTGTCACGCCATGTTCCACAATCGGAGCGATACGGTTATCCACATAACCCATCGCCGCCAAAAACAGGTAGACCGCCGTATCCATGATGTTGAGTCCAATGATCTTTTTAATCATATTTTTGTGAAGCAGCAGAGTAGTAAATCCAATTCCAAACAAGATTACCGCTGCCACCTCGTCAATATTTGCCCAGAGATTCGGACCCATCTTACATACCTCCTCTTCGGAACAGTGCAAAAAACGCATACATGGTACAGGCAACCTCCAGACCCACAAAGATATTGATCGGAAGAATCATGCCGCTGCTTATGATATTCCCCGGCGTTCCAAGAGGAATCACGTTCTTCAGCATATTGGCCCCTGTATAAAAATAATAGATCATCGTAATACTGTACATAGACAAGGCTCCCACCTTCACCATGTCATAGATCTTCTCATTGAAAAACCGCTGTGTCTTATGAAAGCCAAATGTCGTTACATACAGAATCAGTCCTGCACCAATAGTAGCACCGCCGGAGAAACCGCCTCCGGGCGACAGATGGCCATTTAAGATGATATAGAAGCCATACAAAAAGATCACCGGCACCAGTACCAGCGTCATCCTCTGTAAGATCGCGTCCGGCTTGGGTTCGTAGGTCCAGTCAGTCTCTTTGGTATTTTCAATCTCTTCTTCATTTTTACGCAGAAGAATAATCACGCAGGTAGCCGCTATAAATAATACACAAGTCTCCCCAAAGGTATCAAATCCCCGGTAGCTTAAGATCATATTTGTGACCATATTGACGGCTCCGGATTCTTCCATTCCTTTCTCGATATAGCGCGCAGAGACTTCATTGTTGTTGGGTCCGTTGGGGTCTCCAAGAACTGGCAGATAGGATACCGTAAGCAAAAGCACCGCAATCAGCAGCAGGCAAAGCGCTACAGAACTCATACAGTAAAGGACCCGAAACGCCCGCATCTCCTTATTTTTCCTGGTATCTTCGAGATACTGGGCAATCTTCTCTTTATTCAGCCGGTCGGGATTATAGACGGAATCCCCCACATAGTCTGCTTCCCTTAAAGGTTCCATCTCCATCTTGCCCTGAAAAGGATCAGACTCTCCATTGACCCATCTCGTCAGACGGTTCCACAGGCTGTTCTCATAATTATCCCTGATTCTGCTCATCCTGTCCTCCTTCCGAAAGTGCTTTTAGCTTTCTCAGTGTCACAAAAAACAAGATGCTGCTCACACCTGCTCCTACGGCAGCCTCTGTGATCGCCAGATCCGGCGATTCTAAAAGGAACCAGATTATTGACATAATCAAGCTGTAAGACATAAATACAATAACGGACAGCAGCGGATTCTTCAGCAGACTGGCAGATATTGCACAGAGAATTAAAAAGAGCAGTAAGATCACTTTAAAGGCTTCCATCTTCTGGCACCTCACATTCCTCTTTTAGATGTTCATTGATCAGTACTTCCAGTTTGCCGATCATATGGGAAGAGACCGGACCAGCCAGCCAGAAAAAGACGATAATCAGTGCTAACTTCAAGGTACTTAGATGAAATCCACTCAAGATCATCAATCCAAAGATGATAAATAAGATTCCCAGAGAATCTCCCATCGCTGCCGCATGCATCCGGTTCAGCACATAGTGGAAGCGATAGACCCCGAAGACTGCCACACACATCGTCGCAAGTCCGATGACAATAAAGATTCCTCCTGCAATCAACTGCATCCAAGCCATCACAGATCCTCCACCTCCTGATCTTCTTCCTCATATTTCAGATACGATGTTCCTTTGATCTTGCGCTCCTGATAAGCGCCTCCGTAGATCTTCGTCAGCACTACCACTGCCAAGAAGCTGATCATCGCATAGATCAGACAGACATCAAACAGATAACTTTCTCTTAGATACAGAGCAAACATGGCAATCTCTGTAATCGTCATCGTTCCGATCATATTGACAGCTACCACCCGGTCCGCGATCCTAGGTCCCAATACCGCGCGCAGCAGGCAAAAGATAATCAGTACTGCCAGCACCAGCATCCCTGCTAATAAAAATCCATGATATATTTTTTCATACATCTTATTTCACTGCCTCCATCTTCTCCAACAGTTCAACAAAGATCGAGTTCTCCATCCCCTCTGCCAGTTCTTTGTCCAGACAATGCACATAAAATTCCTGCCCTTCGAGGCCAACGGTAATCGTTCCCGGCGTCAGCGTAATGGAATTGGCCAGGACCACCCTTGCAAACTCGGTCTTCAGGTTCGAGGTAAAATGGACAATCTGCGGCTCCACCTGATATCTGGGTGTCGTGATAAAATAAAAGACTTGTCCATTGGCTTTTAAGATCTCGATGATCAAGACGACCACATACTGAAATGCCATCGGAATCAGCCGATACATTTTCAAGTCCTTTTGGATACTGCAGTCCATAAACCTGCAGCAAAAAGCAAACAGAACAGCGCTTAAGGCAATCCCGATCAGCAAGATTTCCAGAGTGATCTTGCCGTTGAAGATGATCCACAGCACTAAAAATGCAAGAAACATAGCCGTTCCCCTCTCTTTGTATTTTCCTTCTGACAAACCTCACAGGGCACCCATACGATGAAGGATGCCCTGTTGTGTATTGTTGCCTAAAATATGCATATCCAGTTTACTATTTTTTCTAGAAAAATACAACCTTTTTTAATTTTTCTTATCGTTATTTTATATTTTATTCACTATCTTAACATATTCTTAGCGCGCCTTCGGCATGTTTCACATAAAGTCTGCGTATCTTAGGATACTCTCCAAGCCCTTTTAAGACACAACGCACCTGATATCCACTGTCTTCCAACTGACTTTTCCAGGAATCTGCTCCTTCACCGGACAGATCATGCAAAGCATGGTCTCCTGCCACTACCATAAAAGGAGCAAGCGTCACCTTCTTTGCTCCGTATGCCTGCACCCTCTCCATCAGATTCAAAAGGGAAGGAGAGGCTTCCACGGTTCCCAAAAACATATTGTCATGCCCCATCCTTTTCAGGCAGTGATCCAGCGCCGCATAGATCTCATTTGCCTCATGGCTGGTTCCATGTCCCATAAGCACCAGCGCTTCTTCCTGGGGCAGCCAAGAAAATTCTTCTGCCACAGCTTCTGCCACATCCGCCACATCTTCTTCCCCGGCAAGAAGCGGCGTTCCAATACAAACCGAACGAAACCATCCCTGGCAGGCCGATACCTCCGCGATCATCTGCTCATTCTCGATCCCATTCAGCACATGGGTCGGCTGCACCAGCACATCCGTAACGCCATCTTTGAACATACGTTCCATCGCTTCCGTCACCGTATCGATCTGAATCTGATCCCGTTCTCTTAATTTTCGGATAATGAACTTACTGGTCCACGCCCGGTAACACGTAAATTCCCCAAATGCTTCCTGTAATGCCTGTTCAATCGCGTCAATCGTCTTTTCCCGCGTCTTATGCACACTGGTTCCAAAACTGACGACTAACAGTCCTTTTTTCTTTGTTTTCTCCATAGTTATATACTCCCCTGTATACTAAGAATGCGGCTCCTAAGAGCCGCAAGATTTTGTTCATGAAAATAGGTTTGCTGGCGAAGCCTGCAATCTGTTGTTAGGTAAGTTCATGGATAAAGAGGCCGCTTCGCAGTTTGGGTTCAAACCAAGTGGACTTGGGGGGCA
>CAJUGG010000080.1 GCA_910585995.1 uncultured Lachnospiraceae bacterium | reverse complement strand
ATTTCAAAGTATCATCTAATAAGAGAACCTCTTTTGAAAGGAGTAAGAAAATGGATTATCATGCATTAGGAAAAAGAATTCGTGAAGAACGACTAAGACTGAATCTGACGCAGGAAAAACTGGCAGAAGAAGTCGGAGTATCCACCGCTTACATTGGCCAAATAGAGAGAGGCGAGAGGAGCCTTACTCTGGACAAGCTGATTAAAGTAGTGAACCGTCTGGGAGTGACCATCGATTTCCTTTTATCCGATTATGTCATTTCCACTGATGATACCTGTATGAACCTTATGGTTCAGCTTATGCATGACCGTACAGCGGAAGAAAAGACATTGGCAATTAATCTGCTGAAGGTTCTGTTTGCGGAAAAATAAAGCAAATGTCTATGGGGGCTGTGTAAAATGTAGCCCCCGCTCTCAAACAGAGAACGGGGACTACATTTTACCATGTCTCTTTTCTGTTGTTATTCATACGCAATCTTCATCCATTCTTCCGGGGTAGTGATTCCTAGTGCGACTAACCTGCATCCATTTTCTTTGAGTGTGTGCATATTCTGATCTTCTTTTGCATATTCCATGATCTCTTCTAATGCTGCATGACGGCTAATCATACGACGAATCTCGCTGTCTCTGCTCTTTCCTACCATGATGATATCCGAGGCCTGGCAAAACAGATACAGATATGGCCCAGGATTCAAGCTTGTTAAAAATATACCAATTCTTCTTCTGGCTTTTCACCGCGTTTTAGATTTGTAGAATGAAGCACAATCCCCAATTCATTATTATACTCCATGCGTTTCTCCACATGGGCTTTTGCTGTGACAGTAAGCCATTGTCTGGATTTTATACGGTCCACATAGGAAGATTTACACAGAAAACCGATAAATGCCGTATCGTCGGCACAGCAGGTCATAGCCATGCGGCCAGGCACAAAATATCCTTCTGGAAAACGTTTGCCCACATAGGCCATCGCCGTAAACTTCAGCGTCTTGCCGTCATATTTTTCCGGATGGTCCATGGCATCGATATACCAGATCCCATAGTCTGTATCGGCGATCTCAATCACATCTGCCTCGATATCAAACGGCATCTCCTCTTCAAACTCCAGCGCCAAACCGCCTTCTTTTTCAAAAACCACCTGTGCCTTCGGATTGACTGCGCGCATATTTCTCTTATAAGTGGCTGCCGGCGTATCATCGCTGCTTCGGTTGAAGATGATCAGATCGGAATCTTTTGCCATCTCCATAAAAAGAGATTTCATATTTTTCAGATAGACATCAAAAGTGGATGCATCCACAGTTGTAATCACCTGTGCCACGAACCACCCTGCCGGCATATACATCTCCCGCAGATAGTTCAGATCCCACATACAGTTGTATTCCAGTACGATCTGGGTTGGCTTATATTTTTTCTGACACTCACTTAGGAATTTTTCATTCAGCTCGCTTTTGTCTTCCAACATCACCAGCGTGGCATTTGCCTCTTTGAGTGCATCGTCATCATACTCTTCGATTCCCTCTTCACAGGCGATGATCAGATTGCGCTCGCCGCCGGAGAAATATTCATCTGCTAACGTCTCCAGCGCAAAGGTCGTCTTGCCGCTCTCTAAGAATCCATGAATCACAAATACAGGAATTTTGGTCATAAGATCACCTCAGATTATACCAGGTTAAACAGTTTTAAAAGTTCTTCTTCATTCAGATGGGAACCGATCACACACAGACGGCCTGTATAATCTGCCTCCCCGCGGCGGATCTCATACTCCTCCGGCACCATGTCAAAATGCAGCCAAGTGCCGTCCGTACAGGGCACAATCCCTTTGGCGCGCAGGATAATCCCGCACTCATCGCCATCCGACAGAGCTTCTAAGATCTTGCGAAGCTCTTCCTCGCTGTACTTATGTGGCGTCTCCTGTCCCCAACTGGTGAAGATCTCGTCTGCATGATGGTGATGATGGTCATGGTGATCGTGATCATGGTGATGCTCATGACAGCCGCAGGTGCAGTCATCCGGATGATGGGTATGATCGTGATGATGCTCATGGTCGTGGTGGTCGTCATGGTCATGATGGTGCTCATGGTCGTGATCATGGTGATGCTCATGATCGTGGTAGTCGTCATGGTCATGATGATGCTCATGGTCGTGATCGTGGTGATGCTCGTGTTCCTCATGCAGATGCGCTTCTAATTCGTGCAGGATCAGATCCTGATGCTGCATCGCTGCTAAGATCTGTTCTCCTTTTAATTCTTCCCAGGGAGTTGTGATAACCGTCGCTTTGGGATTTTTTTCTTTGAGCATCTTTACACAAGCTTCTAATTTTTCCTCGGTCATCTTCTGTGTACGGCTGATCACGATAGTCCCTGCATGTTCTACCTGATTGTTAAAAAATTCACCAAAATTCTTCATATACATCCGGCATTTCTGCCCGTCTACCACCGTTACCGAACTGTTTAGTTCCACTGGCTCATGAGCTGCCACGCCCTGTACCGCTTTGGTGACATCAGAGAGTTTCCCTACGCCGGACGGCTCGATCAGGATACGATCCGGTGTATAAGTCTCGATCACCTCTTTTAAGGCGGTTCCAAAATCACCCACTAAAGAACAGCAGATACATCCCGAATTCATCTCTGTGATCTGTACGCCTGCCTCCTTTAAAAAGCCGCCGTCGATCCCGATCTCTCCAAATTCATTCTCAATCAAAACCACTTTCTCGCCTGCAAATACCTCTTTTAACATCTTCTTAATCAAAGTCGTCTTGCCTGCTCCCAGAAAACCTGAGATAATCTCTATCTTTGTCATATCAAGTGTACCTCCTATTAGAGTTCCGCATCTCCCGCTCACAATGCCCCTTCTCTGTAAGAATGTTTGTTCACTTCGTTCTCAAACATCCTTACGGGCATTGTTCGGGCAGATGCTGTTTTATTATAAGCGAAGCCCTTGGAATCCCAAGGGCTTTTGTGCAAAATACGTCTTATTTATTCAGAGCCGTCTTTGCGGTCTCTGTAAGAGCGGTGAAAGCAGCCGCATCATTAACTGCCAGATCTGCTAAGATCTTTCTGTTCATCTCTACGCCTGCGGTCTTAAGGCCATACATAAACTTGCTGTAGGACAGACCATTCATACGAGCTGCCGCGTTGATACGCGCGATCCACAGCTGTCTGAACTGACGTTTTCTCTCCTTACGTCCTGCATACGCACTGGTCAGTGCACGCATCACGGACTGTTTTGCGACTCTGTACTGCTTGCTTCTCGCTCCTCTGTAGCCTTTTGCAAGCTTCAATACTCTATTGTGTCTCTTCTTAGCGTTTAAACCGCCTTTAATTCTTGCCATCTTTCTTCCTCCTTAACTATCCGAATCTTATAAATACGGTAGAATCTTCTTCATGTTTCTTACATTGGTTGCATCCGTGATGGTTGCTTTCCTAAGATTCCTCTTTCTCTTCTGGGATTTTTTAGTTAAGATATGGCTCTTATAAGCTTTCATTCTTTTTAACTGGCCTGTTCCGGTCTTTTTAAAACGTTTTGCAGCTGCTCTGCTGGTTTTTACCTTTGGCATATGTGATTCCTCCTATGAATTCTGATAAATTATTCTAACGCTTTTCCGTTAAAAACATAGTCATACTGCGGCCTTCCATCTTCGGAGCCTTATCAACGACTGCCAGATCTGCCATCTTCTCGGCAAATACATCCAAGATCCTCTTACTGCTCTGTACATGCGCCATCTCACGTCCACGAAAACGCAAGGTCACTTTTACCTTGTCACCCTTTTGAATGAACTTTCTGGCCGCATTGACCTTCGTATTCAGATCGTTGTCGTCAATATTCGGGGACAGACGAACTTCTTTGATTTCGATGGTTTTCTGCTTCTTTCTAGCTTCCTTCTCTTTTCTCGCTAGCTCATAACGGTATTTCCCATAGTCAATAATCTTGCATACCGGTGGCTTTGCAGTAGGAGCAATCTTCACTAAATCCAGCTCAGCCTCCCTCGCTAATTTCATCGCCTCACTGGCTGACATAATGCCTAACTGCTCTCCATCCTGGCCGATTAACCGGACCTCACGATCCCGAATCTGCTCATTAATCATTAATTCGCTAATAACTGTACACCTCCGCACATAAAAAAAGTGGATAGAAAACTATCCACTGATACACCAAAAATACCTATGCGCACGCATATGATCTTCTCCGTATTAACCCAGGTCACGCCTGTGCCAAGGTGAGAGTGGATACTCTTCTTTCATCTCATAACCTTTAATACCTTAACACAGACGCGGGATGTTGTCAACTGTTATTTTTAGTTCTTTCACTTGTGAAAGATTACACAAACCGATTCAGTTCCTGATCATACACATAATCAATCGTCTTTAGTTTTTCTTCGATCTCTTCTCTCTCAACGCCCAGGGCTTCGCAACATTCTGAAAGCCCTGGGTAAAAATCTCTTAGTTGTGTATTCATATAACTCAACAGCATCATTGGATCGTTTGGAAGCACTCGTTTCTCCTCCTCTCCCGAATCACAAGTCCGTCACCTTCTAGGTCCACGACCATCACGCTTCCTGCCTGCACTTCTCCTGCAAGGATATAACGTGCAGCCATGGTTTCCACATATTTTTGCAGATACCGCTTCAGCGGTCTCGCTCCATAGACGGGGTCGTACCCATGTTCCACGATATAGTCTTTTGCTTCGTCTGTCAGTTCCAGAGACAGTTCCTTATCTGCAAGCCTCCGGTTCAAATCCTGTAAAAGCAAGTCCACAATGTGTCCGATATTTTTCTTGGTCAGCGGTTTGAATAAGATCGTCTCATCCAGACGATTTAAAAACTCCGGCCGGAAATGATTCCTGAGATCCTGCATTACCAGTGCTTCACTCTCCGGACGAATCTCTCCTCTCTCATCAATTCCTTCCAATAGATAAGAAGAACCAATATTGGATGTCATAATCAGGATGGTATTTTTAAAATCCACCGTCCGGCCCTGAGAATCTGTGATCCGACCGTCATCCAGCACCTGCAGCAGCACATTGAATACATCTGGATGCGCTTTCTCCACCTCATCAAACAGGACCACTGAATAAGGGCGCCTGCGTACTGCCTCGGTCAGCTGTCCGCCTTCTTCATATCCCACATATCCGGGAGGCGCTCCAATTAAGCGGGATACCGAATATTTCTCCATATATTCGCTCATATCAATCCGCACCATATTCTGTTCATCATCAAAGAGGCTCGCTGCCAAAGTCTTCGCAAGTTCGGTCTTACCCACACCGGTAGGTCCAAGGAATAAGAAGGAACCAATGGGCTTACTGGGATCTTTGATGCCTGCCTTGGAACGGATAATCGCGTCTGCTACTTTACGCACACCTTCGTCCTGCCCGATCACCCGCTTGTGAAGTTCCTCATCGAGATGCAACGTCTTATTACGCTCGCTCTCTGTCAGCTTTGAGACGGGAATCCCGGTCCAGCGGGAGATAATGCGGGCGATCTCCTCATCCGTCACGCTCTCATGCACCAGCGACAGATCCTGTTTTTTTACCTTCTCCTCTTCTTCTAAAAGCTGTTTTTGCAGTTCCGGAAGCTCTCCGTACTGAAGCTGTGCAGCACGCTCCAGATCATAGTTTTGCTGCGCGGCCTGAATCTGCCGGTTGACCTCCTCAATGCTCTCCCGGATGCCGCTTAAGCGCTCTACGGAATGTTTTTCATCGTCCCACTGTGCTTTTTTATTGTTAAATTCATCACGAAGTTCTGCCAGCTCTTTTTGCAGAGACTCCAGGCGATCCTGACTCAAGCGGTCGGTCTCTTTTTTCAGAGCTGCTTCCTCGATCTCTAACTGCAATACCTTTCGGCGCAGCTCGTCGAGTTCTGTCGGCATAGAATCCAGCTCGGTCTTAATCAGCGCACATGCCTCATCCACCAGATCAATGGCCTTATCCGGCAGAAAACGCTCGGAGATATAGCGATGCGACAGTGTAGCGGCAGAGACCAGTGCAGAATCTGTGATCTTCACCCCATGAAATACTTCATAGCGCTCTTTTAATCCGCGAAGAATCGAGATGGTATCTTCGACGGTCGGCTCATCCACCAGCACTTGCTGAAATCTGCGCTCCAGCGCTGCATCTTTTTCGATATACTGCCGGTATTCGTCCAATGTGGTAGCACCGATACAGTGCAGTTCCCCCCTGGCCAACAGAGGCTTTAACATATTTCCTGCATCCATAGCGCCATCTGTCTTGCCTGCTCCGACGATCAGATGCAGCTCATCAATAAATAAGAGAATCTGTCCTTCGCTCTTGCGCACTTCTTCCAACACTGCTTTCAGACGTTCCTCAAATTCACCCCGATATTTGGCACCGGCAACCAGCGCACCCATATCCAGTGCAAATACTTTTTTATCTTTTAATCCTTCTGGTACATCCCCGCGGACAATCCGCTGGGCAAGTCCCTCCACTACCGCAGTCTTACCAACGCCTGGCTCTCCGATCAGCACCGGATTATTCTTAGTCTTTCTGGACAGAATACGGATTACATTGCGGATCTCTGCATCTCTGCCGATCACAGGATCTAACTTCTGCTCTCTGGCACGCTCCACGAGATCATAACCATATTTATTCAAAGTATCATATGTTGCTTCTGGATTATCACTTGTCACACGCTGGTTGCCCCGGACCGTGGAGAGTGCCTGCAAAAACCGATCCCTGGTGATACCGTTTTCTTTCAGAAGCGACTTAACGCTTGGACTTGGATTGGCCAAAAGCGCCAGGAACAGATGTTCTACCGAGACATACTCATCTCCCATGCGCTTTGCCTCATCCTCTGCACTCACCAGTACCCGGTTCAGATACTGTCCCACATATGGCTGCCCGCCGGATACTTTCACCCGCTTATTTAAGGCCTCTTCCACGCGTTCTTTAAATAAGGTAACATCTATCTCCATCTTCGCGATCAGCCGGGCAATCAGACTCTCTTCCTGGGTCAGCAGACTATACAGCAGATGCTCCTGCTCAATCTCCTGATTCCCATATTCCAACGCCACTTTTTCTAGATTATTTACAGCCTGTATGGATTTCTGCGTAAATTTCTGAAAGTTCATATACAATCCTCCTCTCAACTGTCATCCTCAGTTCGCTTGTTCTATATAGACTATAACACTCACTGTTAGCCATGTCAAGTGTTGAGTGCTAATTATTTATAAAAAATGATGCACCTTTCTGCACACTTTCAGCTCTGCGGTCTCCTCTTCCGCGATATAGATCTCGGCCGACACAGACAGATTATTTTCCAGAAAAGTCTTTTTCTGAAACAATTTGACAATCTCACCATACTGATCTGCAGCTGCCTCTGCCTCCAGCCAAAGTCCCAGAAGCGGCGCCCTCTGCCCTTCTGTATACAGATAGTCATATCCATTGTCCTTGATCTTCCCTTGTGTGACCTCTTCGATCCGCTCCGAGATCCGATAGCGCAGATCCAGATTCGTCAGTTTCCCTGGGTTCAGCGTAATGACAATCGTCTGCATACGTATATCCTCCTCTTGCATTCTGCCCGTTTTGAACATAAGTATTGCAGACCTAGCAGAAAAGGAGAACCAAAAGCCCTGCACTGGCAGTACCAGCGCAGGGCAATCTAGGATAGATTTTCTCTAATAAATTTTTCCAGTACAGCAGCGTCCTCCTGCTCTTTTTCTCCTTCTACCATAACTTCGACTTTCTCACCCTTTTTTATGGAAAGAGACAGTACATGAAAGATCAGTTTTGCATCTCCACTCTTCTCTCCCTTTCGCAAAGTGATCTTACTGGTACAGGCAATCGCTTCTTTTACCAGCTGTCCTGCCGGTTTAGCCGTCAGCCCTTCAGGGTCCTGAATCTGAAATTCAAAACTTATCATCTCTTTTTCCCCACTATCATACTTCTGTCAAATAGCGCTCCAATGCAAACGCAATGCCTCCGTCATTGTTCGTTTTGGTCACATAATCTGCCAGCTCCTTCAGCTCTTCAATGGCATTTCCCATGGCGATGCCCACACCAGCTTTTGCGATCATAGGAATATCCAGTTCTTGATCGCCAAAAGCAATCGTCTTTTCCAATGGAATGTCTAATTTTTCACAGATGGAGATCATGGCTTCTCCTTTGGTAACTCCTTTGGGGAAGATCTCCAGGTAAGTATTAGCTGACCGGGCCATATCAATCTGAGGCAGTCCCATCTCTTCCATCTCTTTTTGAATCCGACAGATGGTCTCAGGATCTGCGGCGATCAATAACTTATTTGGACCAGTCTCCTCTTCTTCCCATTGTCTGGCCAGTCTGTCCACATCCACTACCTCTGGCTCATAATGGATGATCTCGATCTCCCGTTCCACGTAAGAATCCACGTCGGTAACATACCATTTTCTGCCTCTGAATATCCATAAAGGCACTCCATTGTTCACAGCAAATTGCTGATAGATCTTCCGCATCACCTCCGGAAGCAGATACTCCATATGGATACACTCATCTCCGAGCAGAATATAAGTACCTGCACTACAGGCTTTGATACAGGGAAAGGCAAGTTCCCTCTCCACGATCTCCGCCCCTGCCGGCATCCGTCCTGTAACCAAGGCAATCTGTATGCCCATCCCATACGCTTTTCTCAGACTTTCTTTTACCGGTTTTAAAATCTTTTTCTCATCATCCAAAAGCGTTCCATCCACATCCAAACATATCAGTTGATACTTCATCACTTTTCTCCATCCAGCAGATTAATGATCTTTTCTACATTTTGCCTTCCGTTTTTCAGTCCCAGGTTCAATACTGCTGCACTTCCTGCCCCTGCAAAGAGCAAAAGAAGCCCACAAATGCTGAAGAAAAGATTCCAGTGCTGCCCTGTACATCCAGTATAGAAACATGCAACACCAACTGCGGATACAGAAAGCGCAATCATCTTCCATCGACTGATCTGATTGAGCGCTTTTGTCTGAAGTCTTGCTTCCTGAGACAAACGGTTTCTTTCTTCAACATTCATAGCTTCCTCCTGACAGATCACTTCCAAATTAGTAAACCAATCCGGGATTAAAGAATCCAAGCAGTACGCCCACAAAAGCAACCACTACCAAAAGCAGCATCACTTTGATTGGCGACATCTGTTTTTTGGCCATCAAGAACCAACATACCAGTACAAAGATTGCAGTCAAAAGTCCTGGAAATACTTCATTTAATTTATCCTGCAACACCAGATAAGGTTCTCCCGCCTCATTGAGTAGCTGTAAAGAAGTGCTCACACTCACCCAGGTCGCCGATACTGCACCGATTACCATACCGCCTAAGATCGAGACTGACTCACGAATGGCATCCCCTTGTGCACCGATTAAAAATTCCACTGCTTTTGTGCCGAGGCTGTACCCTTTAAAGTACAAAAATTTCATTCCAAAATAGGCAAACAAGTTCCATACAATAATATAGAAGATCGCACCCAGAGGAGAACCACCCGTGGACATACCCATGGCAATCCCCAGCAGAATAGGGATCACGGTTCCTACCACCAGAGAGTCGCCGATCCCGGCAATAGGTCCCATCAGACCAGCGCGCAGACCATTGATGGTCTCGTCATCCACATCATCCGTCCCGCTTGCCCTTGCCTCTTCCAGACCTGCTGTGATACCCACAATCAAGGTGCCAAGCTGCGGCTCTGTGTTGAAAAATGCCGTATAGGTATTCATTGCTTTTGCCTTGTCGTCCTCATTGTCATATAAATCTTCCACCAGAGGAAGCATAGAACACAGATAACCAAATGTCTGCATATGTTCCTGGGAAAAACAAGTCAGATGTCCATAATACCAGTTATGGAAAGACCTTAAAAGCGCCTTTTTTGATAACTTTTTCTCCATCTCAGATATCCTCCTCTTCATCGTCATCATAAGCACCAGCAGTCGCCGGCCTGCTAAGAGACAGCATCTTAATCTTATAATTGATCACTGCAAACATTCCTGCAATCACGGTTGCCGATACCAGATTGATCCCTAAAGATGCAGCCAAAGTAAAGCCAAACAGATATGGGATAAAATCTGTAACCTGTTTTACAATTTGTTTCAGAAGAATTGCGATACCTACACAAGGAAGCAAAGAACCGACCGTGAACAGTGTCTTCATAGCAAGACCCTCCATCGGAAGGGTAGTCTTGATCAGTTCCACTACATTTGCTCCCATCTTACACATAATCAAAGTAGGAATAAAGGAACACAGGATATGAGAGATCCACGGCAGACCCATATCTACCAGATACAGTTTGTGATAGTCTCTCTTTTCCACAGCCTGCCAGCCAATGTGCTGCCAAGCCAGATTGATCGTAGCTGTTCCGTAAAATAATACGGTTCCCAGCGTACCAACCATTGCGCCAAAAGAAGTTGCCAGTGCTGCGCCCTCTGCCGAAGAAGCATCCAGTCCATAGCTCTTCAGTGCTACCATAGCCAGAGGGATACCGATATAGCTGACCGCACGCACGTCGGCTGATACCGTTCCGCCTGGAGTAACCAAAGCAATGTAGATAACCTGCATCGCACAACCTACCAGGATACCCGTTGTCATATCACCTAAGATCAAGCCACATACAAAGCCACCAATCAAAGGTCTTCCCAATGTATAGTTACCAATCGAAGTACCGCCCAGACCAGGCATACTTGACAGACATGCACACAGACCAAGCAAAGCCGCCTGTAACCAACTGATTACCATATCTCTCCCTCCTTAGTGAAAACCAAACTGTCCTCTGAACTTTTTCCAGTTGCCGATTGCCTCATCTTTTAAGAGTGCAAACTCCACTTCATAGCCCGCCTGCATGATATTTTCCAGTGCCTGCGCCTCTTCCTGTGTGATGGACTGATTGTTGCCAAGCTTTGTGGTGCCTGGTCTGTCGTTGCATGGTCCGATAATCACAGTATGGATTCCACACTTTAATCCCTGGCCGATCAAAATTTTCTCCATATCCAAAGGATTCTTGGTAATCAGAAAATAGTTATCTTTGCTCTTCAAGACCTTCTCTGTCTTTTCCTGAAATTCTTCCACCGACCACACAAAAGTCTTTTTGCCGCTGGCACTTTTGTATGCCGATTTTAAAACTGGATTCTTTGCCGCCGCATTGTTGACTGCGATTAATCCGTCACAAGGATACTCCAATGCCCATCTGGTACAAGTCTGACCATGAATCATTCTGTCATCTACACGAATAAAAGATATTGCCATAATATACCTCCTAAAAAATGTTTTATTGTATTTGTTTCAGTTTAAATATCGTCCTCAGAATCACTTACGGTTACGGTGAACTCCTGCAGCATCTCCCTTGATTCCGGAATCAGCATATCTACCAGTTCTCTCGTCTCCATAGTGTCTTTTGTCACCGCTGCACTGAGTACCAGCGGCAGGTTCATACCTCCGATCATCGTTGTGCGTTCCAATAGTCCTTCTGCGGCAAGCACATCTGCGGTCGTAGTCAGCGGAGAACCTCCGATCAGATCCGCAAACACAAGAAGTTCATCCTCTTCTTTGACTACCGATATACATTCCCGCACATGCTCTGCAAACTCATCGGCGCCCATGCCATTTTTCAGGCTGGTGGACAGGATATCTTCTCTGCCTTCACCCGCTAACATGGACAATGCATTATGCAGTCCCGGAGCCATCATTCCATGGCTCACCAATAATATGTACTTCATCTTTATGCCTCCCTCCATGAGTATGATTGATTGTGATTACAGTATATAAAAAAGGCGACACATGTTCATCTCACATGTGTCACCTTTTTCACATGACATTTGTCACTTTTTACTGTTTTGATTTTAAATAATTGTTAATATTTCGATTTTGAATGATCGTCTCCATATTAAGATTGGAATTTCCCTCTAAAATCACCCGGATAGCTTTATCCACTTCTGAGATCGCATCCTCATAATCATGGAAATGAGGAATCACCACTGCCTGCTCCACCGCTTTACTTAAGATCTGCAGATTCAGCATATTTTTATTTTCCGTGTACTCGGTCAAAAACTTCTGTGTCTGTTCGGACTCCACGACTTCTTTCAATACGGATACTCCCTCGGAATAGTCAAAAATCTCAGACTGTATCCCCACGTCACCTGTCAGATATTTCATCAGTTCCCAGGCATCTGCTGTATGGACGCTTGAAGCATTCATGGCAATAGAGAGCGTATCCAGACGGGAGATGTTCTCACCATCCGGCCCCGCAGGCATTGTCAGGCAATCCCATTCAAAACCTGCATATTTTTTTATACTCAGTGGATAAGATTTATAAGCTCTGTACTCAGAAAACAACATCGGCTGAAATGCCACATTTCCCAGTGCAAATTCTTTGCGGGAGACACTGTATCCGCTGTTGAGTTCTTCCATACGTTCCATAAAAGAGATCGCAGCTGTGACTTTAGAATCTGTCAGATAACACTCGGTTCCCTTCTCATCAAACAGGCAGACCCCATTGGAGTCAAAAGCATCCTCCCAGGTATACCCAACGGTTCCAAACTGGTTGATTGTACCATCCCCATCCGTATCTTTAGTCACTGCCTGACAGATCCGATAAAAGTCTTCCCAAGTCCAGTTACTGTCCGGCATGGCAATCCCTTCTGCGGTCAGGATACTTTTATTGATAAACATCAGTTTGGGAGCACATTCATACGGCAGCGCATACTGTGTGCCTTCGTACGCTCCGTCTTCATACGCAGAAGCATAATATTTCTCAGATGAAAAATCGGCGTCTTCTTCAATGAAGGAAGTCAGATCCTTTAATATCCCCGCTTCAGCAAAATCGTTAAAATATTCACTAAGTACAAAAAAGACATCAGGACCCGTTCCCTTCATCATCTCCCCGGCCAGCCATTCCGAATAGTCTTCTTTCATAATTCCGCTGACATACTCCACACGGACATCGGGATGTTGTTCTTCAAACTGAGCGATCGCATCATCCAAGATCTGATAAGAATAACCATTTTGCACTTCCCAATAACTGTCAGAAAACACGCCGATTTTTATCACATCTTCGTAGACCCATGGAAGATACTGGTATCTGTCACTGGCAATCATCCAGATTCCAAACAGCAGACTTCCCAGCAGCCCTATCTGTATGGCAGTTCTTTTTTTTGTTCCTTGATCCATTAATTTTCGTCCTCAAAGACCTTATTTACAGCTCCGGTCTGTACTGCCCATATGGCAAGCTGCGTCCGGTCCCGCAGATTCAGTTTGCTCAAGATGGAGCTAAGGCTGTTTCTGACGGTTCCCTCTGACAAGTTTAACTTTGCCGCAATCTCCTTATTCGACAGTCCGCTCCCCACCTGCACAATGATCTGCCACTCACTGTTTTTTAATTCTTTTGACTGACTCTCATCCACCTGAATCATCATATTAGACTGTGCCATTCTGGAAAAAAGCCGAACCACCTTGGAAGCGATGTCTTCATTGATCATAGCCGTTCCATGATAGACCTTATGAATCGCTTCTGTCAGTTCTTTCATAGAGATTCCTTTTAAAAGATAACCGCTCGCTCCGTATTTTAAAGCGTTGAATACATATTCATCATCGTCAAACGTGGTCAATATAATGATCTTGATATCTGCGTAATTTTCTTTGATAATCTGTGTACAGACCACTCCGTCCATCTCTGGCATACGAATGTCCATCAGGATCACATCAGGTCTGTCCTTACGAATGGAACGTATGACTTCTACTCCATTGGATACGGCATCTGTCACTTCAAAATCCTTTTCGCTGTTCAAGATAATCTGAAGACTCTGCCGAATCAGCTCCTGATCGTCTGCAATCAATACTTTAATCATTTTCTCCCTCCGTTCCCCATCTAATAGGAATCCTTGCATCTACTGTAAATCCGTCCTCTCCATGATAACTCAATGTTCCATTCAGCATATCCAGCCGTTCTTTCATATGGTGCAGACCAAATCCTTTTTGGATATGAGAACATCCTGTTCCATTGTCTTTTACATGAATCTTCAGGATATTATACTCCCGTTCTATCTGTACCCATATCTTCTTCGCTTTTCCATGGCGGATTGCATTTGTAATCGACTCCTGGATAATCCGATAGATGATATCCTCCTCATCCTTATTAAAATCTTTCAGTTTTGCCTGTATCTGATAATCGATCTGTACACTGGTTGAGCGTTTGGTCTCTTCTAGCAACTGGATCAGCGCACTTTTTAAATCCATCGTCTCCAGCGTATCCGGTCTTAACGCCTTGACAGATCTGCGTACATCCTTCACCCCTTGTCTGGCCACATCTGCAATCGCTTTTAACTGTTCTTTAGTTGCTTCCGGTGCGATATCCATTAGCATTACACAAGCATCAATTCCTGTAATAATCCCCGTGAGGGAATGGCCCAAAGTGTCATGAATCTCTCTCGCCAGACGATTGCGTTCTCTCGTCTCAGCTGCTTTTTCTGATTCTCTTGCATATTCTTCCAGTTTTAGGTTGGCTTCTCTTAGTTCCTCATTGGCCATATGCAGTTTTTCATTTAGTCCCAGAACCCGTTCCTTTTCCTGCATCTCTGTCAGGATCAATACAATCGCATAGATAATAAAAACCAAAGTGTTCAAAGAATCCAGTATATTCCGTATTCCCAGAAGCACCGACTGCACATGACTATTGTAATATCCCCAGCAGTCTTCGATAGAGATGATCGGATACCTTACCGATAAAAGGTCATAGTCCAGCAACAGATAGACCATACAGATTGACGCCACCAGCAATATTCTCTGCTTCATATTGGAAAAATAACTCATGGTGTCTGCAATAATCAAAAGAACAATGCCTGTATAACTGAAGTTCAGAGAAAGACTAATGACAAATGCAACGCTCAACTCCACGGCTGCCTTGCATAAAAGCTGTATATTATGTTTACAGGGAATCGAAAACAATAACAAAAGACAAAGAAACATCCCTATGGACAGCACTGGCATCTTCCATGGCTCCACCGGTATATGTTTGACCTTCATCACAAAATACAGCGCAGAGCCTTCATGAATATAACCTGACAGACTATGCATCGTAATCCCTGTCAGATACAAAATAATCATCAGATTCAAACTTTTCATAATACTCAGAGCAAATGCGGGTAGCTGTCTGTGATTCATCTTCCTCATCCTCTTACCTACTGCCATCGTTCCACGCTGTATTGATCTACATTGTCTTGTGTCACAAGTTCCACCGGCACCAGAATATTTTTATCCACAGTCTCTCCATCCAATAGTTGATAGATGATATCTGCTGCTGTCTGACCGATTCGGGATGGAAATTGTGCTGCTGATGCGGACATCATCCCTTCCTTGATCAGCGCCTTGGCATCAGGAGAGGCATCAATCCCATATACCTTTACCTGATCTAACAGATCATTGTCATCCAGCGCAGCGACAACCCCCACTCCTGCCAGGTCATTCAGACAAAAGACACTGTCAAAATACAGATTTTCATCCACGACACTTTGCATCTTTGGCATCGCAATCTCTAACTGGCCATCACAGTTTAATTTCTTCACAATGTGAATCCCTTCCCTTTGCTCTACCACATCCAAAAACCCCCGTACTCTGTCCTGTCCTGATTTTGCCGCATCGTGAGTCATAACAATCAGATCTGCTTCTTCATTTTCTTTTAGAAAATATTCTCCAATCAGGCGGCCTGCACTGTAATTATCGGAAGTAATCGTACAGTCAGCCAGACTTTCATCCTCTAGATTGGAATCCACCACCACGATATAGATCCCTTTCTCTTTCGCTTTTTGTAAGATCTGAGAGAGACTTTTCCAATCCACCGGAGTCACAACCAGAACATCCACCCCCATCCGGATCATCTCATCGATCTGCTCAATCTGTCTTTTGGCACTCAATGCCGGGTTCCTTAAAACCACCCGATCTTCTTCTAACTCTGCCCGATTATTGATCTCTTCATTTAATATTTTATAAAATTCATTGTTCATCGTCATATAGCTGGCTCCTATCAGGTAGGAATGTTCTTTCTGATTCATAGAATAATCCCTGTGACCTGCACAGAAAAAGATTGCCAGTCCTGCCATCGACAGATACATCAAAATATGAACCAATCGATCTATTTTTTGAATACGATTTTCCATTTTCAGACTTTCCTGCATATAATTTTGTATTTTTTGAATAAACTATATGGAATAAGTATAACAGATTACCAAAAGGAGAACAACTATGTGTACCAGTCTTGCTATGAAAACCAACGACTTTTACTTTGGCCGTACGATGGATCTGGATTATGAACTTAATACTTCGGTTGTGATCACTCCCAAGAATTATCCTTTTCATTTTCGCCGCAGCAAAATCATCCGTCAGCACTACGCCATCATCGGTATGGCGCATGTGATGAATAATTATCCCCTCTATGCCGATGCAGCCAACGAGCGCGGCTTATGTATCGCTGGTCTGAATTTTCCCGGCAATGCCTATTATCCCAAAGAAGAAGACCCGCACAAATCAAATATCTCTCCCTTTGAACTTCCTTTGTGGATCTTAGGACAATGTGCAACCATTGACGAAGTCAGGCACCTGTTAGGCTCCACCCATATCATTCATCTTGATTTTCAGGAGGATCTGCCTCTGACGCCTCTGCACTGGCATATCGCAGACCAGAACAGCTCCATCGCATTAGAAGTCACCAGCCAGGGCTTGGTGCTCCATGACAATCCGGTGGGTGTCTTAACCAACAATCCCACCTTTGACTTTCAGTTGACCAATCTAAGCCAATATATGAATCTGATCACCAGTTATCCCAAAAACTGTTTCAGTGATCTCAAGGGCATCACCCCATTTGGACAAGGACTGGGCAGTTTTGGACTTCCCGGAGACTCCTCCCCCGCCTCCCGTTTTGTCCGGGCAGCCTATCTCTCGCTCAATTCTGTCTGCTCCAAAGACGACCCCAGCAGTATTGCGCAGTTTTTTCATCTGCTGGATGCTGTATCTGTCGTCCGCGGAAGCGTGCTCTCTGAAGAGGATGCCTGCGACATGACCACATATGCCTGCTGCATCAACGCCTCCCGGACTACCTATTACTACAAGACCTACTCCAACAACCAGCTTACAGCCGTTGATATGCGGCGAGAAAATCTAGACAGCTCCATGCTCAGGATTTTCCCCGTGGTCAAAGCCCAGCAGATCGCCTGGGCAAACTAATCCTGTCTTATAACTGGGACCTTCACAAAGGGGCTGTCGCAACATGGACACCCTGACTCGCACAATGAGTGCTGTGTAGATTGGAGCAGACAGTTCACCGGCTTTGTATGAGCCGGGCGAACACGTTTACGTGTACGACCGGAGCATACAAAGCCGGTAAACTGTCCGATACATTCTATGCAGACCTTTGTCGAGTCAGGGCGTCCATGTTGCGACAGCCCCGCCCCCGCTATCTCCAGTTCATACGACCATATCGTATCGTCATGTCCCGGATCTCGTCTTTTAATTCTTCTGTCAGATCTTCTTTTTTCAGCCTCCAGCGCCAGTTGATGCCCAAAGTGGAAGGCTTATTCATCCTGCACAGGTTATCTCGTCCCAGGTAATCCTGCATGGGGATGATGCAGGTCCTGGCATTGCTTCGCATCACCAGAGAGATAAAGCTCTTAAATAACAGTCTCTGCGGCGTATAGTGATCGCACAGATAGTCCCTGGCCATCTTCTTCTCTTCTTTGGTGATGCTGTCAAACCATCCTACAATGGTCTCGTTATCGTGCGTTCCGGTGTAGGCCACGCTGTTTTCGGGATAATTGTGAGGCAGATAGTCGTTGGCAGAACCAGAATCTCTGGAATCAAATGCAAATTCTAATACTTTCATCCCTGGGAAACCACTTTCGGCCACCAGCTGCCGCACAGAATCTGTCACATAGCCCAGATCTTCTGCAATCACTTCATGCCATCCCAGGCACTCTTTCATCCGCAAAAACAGATCT
Source organism: uncultured Lachnospiraceae bacterium (assembly GCA_910585995.1). GTDB lineage: Bacteria > Bacillota > Clostridia > Lachnospirales > Lachnospiraceae > Hominiventricola. The sequence continues at coordinate 25,171 of CAJUGG010000080.1, read as the reverse complement.
ATCCCAGGCCCTTTCTCCCAATGTCCGTCTACGGCTGTAGTAGCGCCGTAGGGAATGGAATAATACTCGTCAAAGCCACGAAAATGGTCAATCCGCACCACATCATACATCTGAAAACAGCTCCACAGCCTAGACATCCACCAGGCATAACCAGTCTCGCGGTGATAGTCCCAGCGATACAGTGGATTGCCCCAGAGCTGCCCGATAGCAGAGAATCCATCGGGCGGACATCCTGCTACGGCTGTTGGCACATTTTCTTCATTCAGCTGAAAAAGTTCTGGGTGCGCCCAGGCGTCGGCGCTGTCCATGGACACATAGATCGGGATATCCCCGATAATCTGGATGCCTTTTTCATTGGCGTATGCTTTCAGCCGTCTCCATTGACTGAAAAATTTATATTGCAGATACTGATGAAATTCGATATCAAAATACAGTTCCCGGCGGTAATAATCCATGGCATTTGCCCAGCGAAGACGGATATCCTGCGCCCATTTGGTCCACGGTTCTCCTTCAAAACGATCTTTGACTGCCATAAAAAGAGCATAGTCTGAAAGCCACCACTCATTCTCTGCCACAAAACGCTGATACTCTGGGGCTTCGCTGATCTGGCTGCGCTCATAGGCTTTTCTAAGAAGCGGCAGGCGGCTCTTATAGATCTTTTCATAATGGATATCATACTCTTTTTTACCAAAATCCGCCAAGTCACACTCTTCCTTTGTCAGCACTCCTTCTTCGATCAGTTCTTCCAGACTGATAAAATAGGGATTGCCTGCAAAGGTAGAAAAGGACTGATAAGGAGAGTCCCCGTAGCTGGTGGGACCCAAAGGCAGGATCTGCCAGTACGTCTGTCCCGCCTCCTTCAGCCAGTCCACAAAATCATATGCACTTTGAGAAAAGCATCCGATACCATAACGAGACGGAAGACTGGTAATCGAAAGCAAAATCCCTGCTGCTCTGTTCATCTTTATATATACCTCCTGATTAAAACAACAAATCATTTATTTTCGCTATGTTTGCAATTAATTGCACTATTTTTACGCAAATATATTATCCTATACTTGCACAAAAATTACAACTATTATTTTTAAACCTCTTCATTTTCGTTAAATCAGCCAGATTTGATCCTTGTTTTTTGTCGAAAATCACAAGAATAAAGACAGAAAAGATCTTATCCTTTCTGCCTCTTTCTAAAATGCATACGCAACAATCAAGAATGACGTGCATCCTCCCAAGTCCGGCTTCCTTTTTCTCCTGCTTCGTCTAACAGCCGCAAAAGTTCCAAAGCGCTGCGAAAACTTACTGTCTTATTTTCCTCTGCCCATGTCACCTGCCCCTGCCAGGTCTCTCTCTGACGAAATAAGATCTTTACTAAAAAGGTGCCACTCTCATTTTTCTTGTCTTCCATGCTTCTCTATCCCCTTTTTGCCTGTTCTTATTCCGTCTTGGCCCCTTGCTGCACATCAAACCAAGAAGGTTCCTGTTCTTCTGTCTCTTTTTCTGGATCTCTTCGGCCTGCATCTGTTCCGCTTCCATCGCAGCATCTTTTTCGTCCAAACGACCTTTTAATTTTTCGATCAAAGCATCTTTTTCATCCAGTTTTCCTTTGAGGCGTTCATAACTTTCCAGCATCTGTAACAGTTCTGCCTGTTTCTCATCCCGTTCCTGCTGAAGCCTTGCCGCTTCCCTACTCTATTCCACTAGCAGTTCTAAAAGATCCTGCCGCGCAGTTTTCGCAATTCTTTATCTGTCATGCCAAGCCTCTTTTCTAAAACTTCTGGACTTACCTCATAATAAAAATTATGAGGTTTATAATACAAGATCAGAAAACATCAAAAGCCCTAAGTTATTAATCTGTTGTTCCTGCTCTTTGCAGCTTGTCAGTGTATAGATCCTGGTTGTATTAATATTGGCATGTCCTAAGAGATCCGCGAGATGGCATACATTGTGTTCTACCTTATAATAGGTAAGAGCAAAGAAATGCCTGAGATTATGGGGAAATATTTTCTCTGCCTTTACTCTTGCCTTTTTCGCCAGTGCTTTCCTCTCATGCAGGATATTGCTGCGGTCTAAAGGCTTTCTGGTATGGGTGACAAAGATGCTGCCTGCCTGAATCCCCTGCTTCCTTGCATAGTCTGAAAGTTCTCTGCAGAGTCTGTGCGGGAGAATCACCAGCCTGGACTTACCTTTCAGAGATACTCTGGCACGTCTAAGAGCCAGTGACTCCACGGTGATAAACCGCAGTTCACTGACTCTGATACCAGTGGACGTAATCGTCTGCAGCAAGAGAAAAAGTCTCTGTTTTTTTCCATTTTGCGCGGCGCATAACAAGCGTCTGTATTCTTCTTTGGACAATTCTCTGTCTTCTTCCCGAAAGGCTTCCCGCTGCATCTTATATAATTTGACCACACAGTCCGGATGCCCGGAAAAACGCAGAAAACAGTTAACGGCCGCTAACATGAAATTGACACTGCTGACCTTATATCGCTTCAGCAGCTGCTCTTTATAATGGATCACCTGTTCTTTGTCAAGATCCTCTTTTCCGATATATTCTAAAAAATCCCTGGCATCATGCATATATTTTGCGACGGTGGCGCTGCTTCTCTCCTCTACTCTCAGTTGTCTTTCAAACTGCGTCAATAAGCTCTTATGATTCATCTTCTCTTCTCCTTGTCTCTCTTAGGGCGTCATCATCTCCCTGCATATCCTGTCTCTACCATCGTCTCTGCAAAGATCCCATACCCTTTGGTTGGATCATTGACAAATACATGCGTGACTGCTCCGATCAGTTTTCCATCTTGTAAGATGGGGGAGCCGCTCATCCCCTGGATCACGCCGCCGGTCAGCTCTAAAAGTTCTGGATCTGTCACCTGAAAGATCATCCCTTTATTGACATCATCTTCATTGAGCCGGATCTCCTGTATCTGAATCCGATAATCCTTAAGTTCTCCCGATACAAAACTGCGGATATAGGCGGGGCCTTGCAGGATCTCCTGGCGAAAGGCGACTTCCACTGCTTCTTTTGGCACTTCACTCAACAGTTTTGCATTGGCAGCCCCAAAGATGCCCGCTGAAGTATTGGATACGATCTGCCCCCGTACATGGCGGTCCGAATAGGTGATCATCCCGCTGATCTCACCGGGTGTTCCCCGCTCGCCTTTGACGATCTCCAGGATATTGGTGTCATAGAGCGCTCCGCCGCAGGCTTTTAGAAGCGCTCCGGTGTCTGTATCGGTGATCCCATGCCCCAAAGCTCCAAATCTCATATCTTCTGTCAGATAAGTAAGCGTACCGATCCCCTGGATGTCGTCTTTGACCCAGATGCCTAACTTATAGTCCTGCTCTTTGGTCTGGACGGCGTTTAAGCGCACCTGGATGATCTCGGAGTGCCGCAAAAGCTTTAAGATCATAACATTGGTCTGATTGGCCTGCACACAGCCAATCAGCTCGTCTTTATCATGGATCTTTTTTCCATTGACTGCCAGGATATAATCCCCGGTCTGTACCACCTGATAGGCAGGCTCATAATTCAGCCCGTCTCTGCCCTCGATCTCTTGTGTCCCCACTACAAATACACCATCGGTCTCCAGATAGATGCCTATGGGAATCCCTCCGGGTATCACTCGTTTCTTCTCCACAACCTGTACGGATACTTCTTTGATTCCCAGATCCAGCGTCTGTTCCTCTCCGATTCCCACCCGCACCATATCAGGAATCTGAGTCTTTAGATACCAATTGACATAGACATACAATCCGCCAATGGAAAGTATCAAAAGTCCCAGCAAGAACATACGATAAATTTTTAGACGGTTCATGCAGACACACCTTTCCTATGTTTGAATTTCCAATCACATTCTAGTGTCTGCAAAAACCGTCTAAACATAACTGTCAGGTTTTTCCTATTTTCTTTTAAAAGCAAGTGCTAAATCCCGCATCTCTTCTGCATTTTTATATACGGTGTCTGTCAGGACAGCGCCGCCTAAGATCCTTGCCAGTTCTTCTGTAATCTCTTCTTTGCGAAGTTTTCGAATCTGTGTCTGCGTGCCTCCGTCTTTTGCCTGTTTTTCAATGCAATAATGGCTGTCGGCCATGGAAGCGATCTGTGCCAGATGGGTGATACAGATCACCTGTCTGCTGCGCCCGATCAAAGCCAGCTTCTCCGATACTTTTTGTGCCGTACGGCCGCTGATCCCGGCGTCGATCTCGTCAAAGATCACCGTATCGATGGCGTCCTGATCGGCTAATACCGTCTTGATCGCCAGCATGACGCGGGATAATTCACCGCCGGATGCGATCTTACCCAACGCTTTTAATGGTTCTCCTGGATTGGTGGAGATCAAAAATTCCACATCATCGAATCCGTCCGGGGAGAGATGCTCGGTCTCATGAACAGCAATCTCAAACTGTACATCCAAAAAATTCAGCTCTGCCAACTGTTCCTTCATCAGCGCCGTCAGCTTCCCGGCATAGTCCATACGGATCTTATGGGCTTTTTGACACAGCTCTTTTAATTCCTGTAATGTGGTCTCATACTCTTTTTGTAGACTGGCCATATAACTGTCATAATTGGCCAGCATATCCAGACGTTTTTGTTTTTCTTCCTGGTAAGCTAAGACATCTGCAATCGTTGCACCATATTTGGCCTTCAGATGGTTCAGAAGATTCAGCCGTTCCTCAGTATCATAAAAATCCTGGTCGGAAAATTCCAGGCCTTCCATATAGTCCATCAGTTCCCGGCCAAAATCCTGTAGCTGGCTGTCGATCTCCTGCAGTTGTTCTTTGAGGTTGTCCAAACCTTCGTCAAATCCCTGGACGCTCACCAGCTCTCTGCAGGCCCTTCCCGTCTGCTCGGATGCGGAGATCTCTTCTCCCATGCAGAATTTCTGCACCTGTGTCAAGGCTTCTAAGATCCGCTTCGAGCCAGTCATCTTTCGATAGTCCTGCTCTAACTGCTCATCCTCTCCTTCTTTCAGATGGGCATCTTCGATCTCCTGAATCTCATATTCCAGAAGCGACTGTTCCCGCAGTCTGGCGTCCGTATCGGTGGATGCCTCTCTTAGTTCCTTCTCCAGTTTCTGACAGGATTGATAACTTTTTATCAGACTTGCCTTCACCGGCTGTAACTGTTCATGGGCGTAGTCGTCTAAGATCTCCAGATGTTTTCGCTTATGAAGCAGCGACTGATGTTCATGCTGTCCATGAATATCAATCAGATAGGCCGCCGTCTCTTTCATATAGGCTGTGCTGACGGTCTCACTGTTGATCCGGCACAGACTTCTCGTGCCTGAGATCTTGCGGGACAAGATCACTTGTCCGTCCTCCACCTGGATGCCTCTCTCTTCTAGTCTCTGTAAAAGTTCCGGATGCTCTGTCTGAAAGATCAGTTCCACCACCGCTGGTCCGTCTTCTTCTCTTAGCATCTCTTTTGGCACCTTTTGTCCAAGTGCCATCGTGATGGAACCGATAATAATGGATTTACCTGCACCGGTCTCACCTGTCAATATGTTCAGCCCGTCCGTAAAATCAATCTCTGTCTCACGAATCAAAGCCAGATTTTTTACATGTAAATGAAGTAACATTCTCTTACCCCTGTTTTCTAACAATCTTGTCCAGTTCAGTCATCACAGTTCTGGTATCTTCTGTGGTGCGGATCACGCACATGATCGTATCATCTCCTGCGATGCATCCTACGATCTCTTTCCAGCCAATATTATCCAGAGCCGCTCCCACAGCCATAGCCATACCAGATACCGTCTTGATCACCAGGATATTCTGTGCGCAATCCATGGAGACAAATGCTTCCCTTAAGATTCCCACATATTTTTCTGCCATCTGGTGTTCTTTGCGATTTAACAGAACATATTTTTGCCGTCCGTTTTGTCCTGGCACTTTGGAGAGTTTCAGCTCCCGGATATCTCTGGAGACTGTCGCCTGGGTCACTCGAAATCCATTCTGCTGCAGTCTGTCTGCCAGCTCTTCCTGTGTCTCTATCTCAAACTGTTCAATCAGTTCAATGATCTTTCCATGTCTTTTGCGTTTCATAAAAGCCACTCCTATATTAACTCCGGTTTAACTTATTCCGAAGCACTTCTAAAAAACTGACCTGATTGATCTTCAAAATCCTCGTCACTTCTGTGGATTTTTGAATCTCCACATAATCGCCTGTCTTCATGGGTACACAAGTATCCCCGTCAAAGGTCACACAAGCCTCGTCCGGACCGCTGCGTCTGCCTTCCCCGATGCGCAGGCAGATCTTGTCCTCTCCGGAAAATACAATACTTCTGGAATTTAACGTATGGGGACAGATGGGCGTCAGTACCAGCATCGAAGCCGTCGGCGAGACAATCGGTCCTCCGGCAGAGAGACTGTATCCAGTAGAACCGGTAGGTGTCGATACGATCAGACCATCTGCGGTAAAGGAATTGAGATACATCCCATTGACATAGATCTCATAGTTGACTACCCTTAGATTGCCAAAACGATTGATGACAATATCATTTAAAGCCACATCCTTTTCTGCTATGCTGCCGTCCACGTAGACGCTTCCTAAAAGCATCATCCGCTCTTCCACGGTGTATTCATCCTGGATCAGCTTCTCCAAAGCATTCTGGACATTCTGTCTCTCGATCTCTGCCAGATAGCCCAGATGACCCAGATTGATGCCTAAAAAAGGGATCTTTCTGTCTGCTAACTCTCTGGCCGCTCTAAGAAGTGTGCCATCTCCGCCCAACACCAAAATCCCTTCCACTTCTTCTGTCACCAACTGGCTGTGAGCCATCTGGCCCTCTAGTGCTTCTTTTCTTATAATGCAGCGCTTTCCCTGAGAAGTCAGATAGTCTGCAATCTCATAGGAAAGCTTCATATTTTCGTCCTTATCACTGTTTGCAATAATATAAAATGTTCTCATGGGTATTCTTATAAAGCCTGATGCGCCTGTTTTACGATGGCAGCGATGTCCACGGGCACATGTTCCCAGGTCGTTCCTTCCTTATGATTCTGCAGATGGAGCAGATATTCGATATTCCCCTCTGGCCCTTTGATGGGGGAAAATTCCAGATTCAGAACCTCAAAACCAATCCCGACGGCATAGTCGATCACCCGTCTGATCACTTCCAGATGCACATTCTGATCCCGGACTACGCCCTTTTTACCCACCTGTTCTCTGCCGGCCTCAAACTGTGGTTTGATCAAAGCCACCACCTGGCCGTCCTCCGTAAGCAGCGCCTTCACTGGCTCTAACACCTTGGTCAGAGAGATAAATGCCACATCGATGGAAGACAGCTCGATAAGATCCGGGATCTGTTCTCTAGTCACATAGCGGATATTGGTCTTTTCCATGGACACTACTCGTCCATCCTGACGAAGCTTCCACGCAAGCTGTCCTGGCTTGCCTACATCGATGGCATAGACTTTTTTTGCGCCGTTTTGCAGCATACAATCGGTGAAGCCGCCAGTGGAAGATCCTACATCCATACAGATCTTCCCTTCCACTGTCACCTCAAAATGGCTCATGGCTTTCTCTAGCTTATAGCCGCCCCGGCTGACATATTTCAGCGGATTTCCTTTGACCTCTATTGTCACTTTCTCCGAAAAAGAAGCGCCCGCTTTATCCTCCCTCTCTCCATCCACAAACACATTGCCGGACATGATAATGGCTTTGGCTTTTTCCCGTGATTCTGCCAGTCCTCTTTCTACTAAGAGGACATCCAATCTTGTCTTCATAGTTTCTTATCCTTGCTTTTGCAAAATATATTGTTCAATAATCCGTTTGGTCACAGACTCTGCATCAATCCCCACTTCTTCATAGAGCAGATCCACATTGCCGTGTTCCACATATTCATCGGGAAGCGCTATCGTTAATACTTTAACAGACAGCCCCTGATCGGATACATAATCCCGTACTTTTTCCCCAAAGCCCCCGCTTCTTACATTTTCTTCCATCGTCACCAAAAGCCGGTGCTCTTTACTAAGTTCCCGGATCAGCTCAGTATCCACAGGCTTGATAAAACGTCCGTTGACCAGGGTGCAGCTATAGCCTGCATCTTTCAGGCTGTGGCGGACTGCCTCTGCGGTCTTCACCATGCTTCCCACTGCCAGCAGGGCGATGTCTTCCTCTTCATACAGGACCTCTCCTCTGCCATATACAATCGGCGCACGAAATTCTCTGAGTCCGTCATACGCCTCGCCCCTTGGATAGCGCAGCGCAATCGGGCCGTTAAACTCCACGGCAAATTTCAGCATATCGGACAGCTCCCATTTATTCTTGGGGGCCATCACATGCATATTGGGAATGCTGGACAGATAGGACAGATCAAAGATCCCCTGATGGGTCTCTCCGTCGCTGCCCACCAGTCCGCTTCTGTCGATGGCAAATACCACCGGCAGGTTCTGGATACAGACATCATGGAGGATCTGGTCATACGCCCTCTGTAAAAAAGAAGAATAGACCGCGAAGATCGGCCGCACCCCGCCCGCAGCCAGTCCAGCTGCAAATGTCACCGCATGTCCCTCTGCGATTCCCACATCGAAAAAACGCTCCGGGTAGAGGTTTTTAAAACGCTTCAGTCCTGTCCCGTCCGGCATAGCTGCTGTGATGGCAACTACTTTTTCGTTACGCTGCCCCAACTTTACCATGCAGGTAGAAAATACGTCCTGATAATTTGCCTTTTTCCTTTTCTTTTTGGGGATGCCGGTCTGGATATCAAAAGGCTCTGCCCCATGGAATCTGGCAGGATGCCGCTCTGCTGGCCCGTAACCTTTGCCCTTTTTGGTCAGGATATGGACTAAGACAGCCCCTTTGACCCTTTTGGCCCGCTTAAACACTTCCAGAAGCTTATGGATATCATGGCCGTCCACCGGACCTAGATACGTCACTCCCATATCTTCAAACAACATGCCGGGAATCAACAGCTGCTTGATCCCACTTTTGGTCTTTTTCAGATGGTGTGCCAGTTGCGTCCCGCCAGGAATCCGGTTTAACGACTGTTCCACACCGCTTTTAAAATTCGTATAGACTTCATTGGTCCGAAGTTCATTCAGATACTCCGACATACCGCCCACATTCTCAGCGATGGACATATGATTATCGTTCAGTACAATGATAAAATTTTTCTCAAGCTGGGAAGCGTTATTGAGCGCTTCATAGGCCATACCTCCTGTCAGCGCCCCATCCCCGATCACGGAAACTACATACTCACTGCCGCCTAAGAGATCTCTCGCCGACACAAGCCCGATCCCCGCCGAGATGGAGGTAGAACTGTGTCCGGTATCAAAGCAGTCGCAGTCACTTTCTTTTCGCTTGGGAAATCCACTTAATCCTCCGTATTTGCGCAGACCATCAAATCCTGCTTTTCTGCCGGTTAAGAGTTTGTGAGTGTAAGACTGATGCCCCACATCCCATACCACTTTGTCCGTGGGAAAATCAAAGCACAGATGCAGAGCCATAGTCAGCTCTACCACGCCCAGATTGGAAGCCAGATGTCCCCCTGTCTGACTGATCTTGTCGATCAGAAATTCCCGTATCTCCTCTGCCAGAAGCTCGTATTCTTCCGGCGGGATCTTTTTTATATCATTGACCTGATTGATCTTCTCCAATACCATGATCTATACCCTCTATTTCTCTCTGTAAACCAGAGATTTTATCAGTTCCGTTAAAAATTCATTGCTGTATGGCAGCGAAGCCAACAGGCGAATGGCTCTTGCAGAGATCTCCTCCACATCTTTCGAAGCCTGATCAAGTCCCATCAGTGTCACATAGGTAGTCTTTTCATTTTTGTCATCACTGTTCACAGGCTTGCCAAGGGTCTCTAACGTGCTTGTCACATCCAGGATATCATCCCTGATCTGAAATGCCCAGCCTACATCCGATGCCACTTGCTCCAAGATTCGGATCTCTTCTTCCCCTGCACCTGCCAGTGTCGCTCCAACCATCATAGACGCTTCTAAAAGAGCACTGGTTTTCCTCTCATAGATCTCATCCAACAGTTCTTTTTTTATCTTCTGTCCACTGCAATTTACATCTGCCACCTGACCGCCGATCATCCCATAGATCCCCGCCTTTTTCGCAAGGATCTGCAGAGCTTTTGCCACCTGTTGGATCTCGCCCATATCCTTTTTGCCTTCAAAGGCTTTGACTGCGGTCTCAAACGCATAGTTTAAAAGTCCGTCTCCGGCCAGGATCCCCATGGCATGTCCATATTTGGCATGTGTGGTCAACTTCCCTCTGCGGTACTCATCATTATCCATGGCCGGCAGATCATCATGCACCAGCGAATACGTATGAATCATCTCCATAGCCGCCATAAACGGGCAGACAACGTCTGACGTACCGCCAAACATCTGGTATGTCTCATACATCATCAGCGGACGCAGCCTTTTTCCCCCTGCCAGTACGCTGTAGTTCATCGCTTCCATAACCACACGCTGGCTTCCCTCTTCCTTTGGGAGAAACTTCTTGATCACTGTCTCCGTCCACTGGGTCCTCTTCTCCAGTTCTTCAGGAAAATTCATGGATCTGTCCCTCCTCGTCAATCTGAAGCATCTTTTTCTCCACCTGATCGATCTGGTCGCTGCAGAGTTTTAAAAGCTTCATTCCCTGTTGATAGAGTCTAAAAGATTCTTCCAAAGACACTTTTCTGTCACTAAGCTTTCCAAGAAGCTGTTCGATCTGTTCAAATGCTTCCTCCAGTTGAAATTCTGCTTTCTCTGCCATCTCTAACCATTCCTTTCCAACGACTCTGTCTGTATCACCTGTGCCTGTACCTTGCCATCCGTCACATGGATGGTCACTTTCTCTCCTGGCTGTACCTGCGAGATACAGACCAGCGCTTTTCCTTCTTCCGTCTGTGTATATGAATATCCCTGCTGCAGTTTTTTCAAAGGAGAGCAGCCATCCAGTCTGCCTGCATACAACTGCACCTGATGTTTTCTCTCTTCTAACTTATGCTGCATACACTGACGAAGCTTGTCCGTCAGATCTGCTGCATACTGCTGTCTTTCATTCAGCTTATATCTGGGGCTGGCATGCACAAGCTGCAGGCGCTGATTCTCAAGCCGCTGCCGATACCAGCCGATCTTCTGCTCCAGCCGATCCGTCATCTGGCTGCGAAAAAGCTCCATCCCGCCAAGCAGTTCTCTCACGTCTCTGACTGCCAGCTCTGCAGCCGCCGAAGGCGTAGGCGCCCTTAGATCTGCCACATAGTCCGCAATCGTCATATCCGTCTCATGTCCCACTGCTGAGATCACAGGAGTCTCACAGGCAAAGATTGCCCGCGCCACGGCCTCTTCATTAAAAGCCCAGAGATCCTCGATAGAACCGCCGCCGCGGCCTACGATCATCACATCCACCCCATAGTGTTCTAACACCTGTATCCCTCTTACAATACTGTCCGTCGCCTGCTCCCCCTGCACCAGCGCCGGATACAGGACAAGCTGCACATAAGGATTGCGCCTTTTCGCTATATTCATAATATCCCGAATCGCTGCTCCCGTAGGCGCTGTGACAATTCCGATCTTCCTGCTGTAAAATGGAAGAGGCTTCTTATACTGCGAGGAAAACATCCCCATCTCCTCTAACTCTCTCTTCAGCTTGGCAAATCGCTGATACAGCACTCCTTCACCGTCTAACACGATCTCTCTGGCATAGAGCTGGTACTTGCCGTCTCTCTCATAGACACTGACACTGCCAAGGACAATCACCTTCTGCCCTTCCTGCATCCGAAAAGCAAGACCCTTACGATTCCCGGCAAACATCACGCAGGCGATGGCTCCCGTCTCATCTTTTAAAGAAAAATAAATATGCCCCGACGTGTGATATTTACAGTTGGAGATCTCTCCCTTCACATAGATCCGGTTCAGCATATAATCCTGTATAAACATATTTTTAATGTAGGCATTGACCTGTCCTACCGAATATACGTTCTTCGTCATCTCTCTACTTCCCTGCAAGCTTTGCAAGCACGCCGTTGACAAAGGCAGGTGCTTCATCTCCTCCAAACTTTTTGGACAGTTCCACGGCTTCATTGATCGCCACTTTCTCCGGGATGTCCTCGTCAAACTTCATCTCATAGACCGCCAGCCTCAAAATCGTCAGCTCCACTTTTCCCATACGGCTAACCTTCCAGCCCTTAGAAACCTGATCCAGCATGGCATCAATCTCCGGAAGCTTCTCGACAATCTGTGCATATTTCTCAGAGATATACGTCTTATCCCTCTCCTGCACGTCATCCTTACCTTCCATATCCTCCACAAACATCCCAACCTGCTCTTCCATCTCCTCCCGCTTATTAAACTCCACACGGAACAAAAGCTGGAAAATATGCTCTCTTTGTTCTCTTCTCTTCATCGTTCCTCCATCCGGTTCCCATGAAACACAAAAGGGGGCTGCCACATCGTGCAGCCGCCCTGATCTCTACTCCAGCACCACCCCGGCAACCCGGACATTCACTCTGGACACCTTCATGCCAGTCATGCTCTCAATGGCTGATTTCACTTTCTCCTGAACCGTCCCGGCCACTTCCAGTATATTCGCCTCAAACACCAGATTCAGCGCCAGATCCACACTCACGTCCATATCCGTCACCTCCACCTTCACACCCTTAGACAAGTTCTTCATCCCCATCTTGGCCACCAGCTCATTCTTAATATTCCCAGCCATAGAAGCAACTCCCTTTACCTCCGTCGCCGCCATACCAGCAATAATCGCCACTACCTCATCCGCAATCTGCACCTCACCCTTATCCCCATCAACCTGAAGCACATGTGTCGCCCTATCCAACTTTTCCATCCCAACCTCCTATTGAAAGTTCCGCTACAGTTTTCTCAGAACCCTGGGTCTGGAAGAATGTTCAGCCGCGCCGCGTCTGAACATCCTTCCGGGTTCTGAGAAAACTTCCGCTGTTTTGAAAGTTCCGCTTTGATTTAAGTTCCGCTATAGATTTCTTATCTACATTATTCCCATTATTTCACTCTAGTATATCAAACCTTCCCAACTTTGAAAAGGGTAAATTTCGCCCCTTCATCCCCAGCCCGGCAGGGGCAGAGGTTCCTGGAAGACCCATTGGGCGGCGCCGGCACTTAGCGAGTGCAAGCGGAACGCGCAGTCACGAGCTTAGTACCGCTGCTGCCGTCCACTAAGCGCGAGCGGGGTCTGGAAGGAACCTCTGCCCCTGACGGGCGTCGCATGGAGTGTCTTTCATCCTATGCTTATCACCGCCCAAATTCACTCAGCCTTAGCCCTTCGTTACGCTCTAGCGTCATCCCAATACTCCAACTATTCACCCACAACAAAAGCGGCCTCCCCTTCAGATCCTGTATCTTCTTCATATCCGAAGTCCCGCTGATCTTATCCATATCAATCTCCTCATTCTCGATCCAGCGGATATGCTCGTACGGCAGATTCTCCAGCCGGATCTCCACATTGTATTCGTTGTTCAGCCGATACTTCAACACATCAAACTGCAGGACACCTACCACGCCTACGATGATCTCTTCCATCCCGGTATGATACTCCTGGAAGATCTGTATCGCACCTTCCTGGGCGATTTGTTCGATCCCTTTTACAAACTGCTTGCGCTTCATCGTATCCATCTGACGCACTCTGGCAAAATGTTCCGGCGCAAATGTAGGGATTCCTTCATATTGTATCTTCCTGCCCGGCAGACATACCGTGTCCCCGATGGAAAAGATCCCTGGATCAAACAGTCCGATGATATCCCCGGCATAGGCCTCCTCCACCATCTTTCGATCCTGCGCCATCATCTGCTGCGGCTGGGACAAGCGGATCTTTTTATTGGGCTGTACATGCATCACTTCCATCCCTGCCTCAAATTTTCCGGAACAGATACGCATAAACGCAATGCGGTCCCTGTGGGCTTTATTCATGTTTGCCTGTATTTTGAAGATAAAACCCGAAAATCCCTCTTCCATGGGGTCTATCAGCCCCACATCGGCCTTGCGGGGCAACGGAGAGGTGGTCATCTTCAAAAAATATTTTAAGAAAATCTCCACGCCAAAATTGGTCAGAGCAGAACCAAAAAAGACCGGCGACAGTTCTCCCTGATCTACCAGTTCCTGGTCAAATTCTGCACTGGCTCCATCCAAAAGCTCGATCTCCTCTAAGAGCTTTTCCTTCTGCCCTTCTAACAGTACCCCTTCCGCTTCTTCGACCGAGAGCGTAAGATCTGCACCTTCTTTTGTGCCCTTTTCTGTATCGGAAAATACATGGATCTTTTCCTTAGAGCGGTCATACACTCCTTTAAATTCTTTTCCGGAGCCAATCGGCCAGTTCATCGGACAGGTAGCAATACCTAATTCTTTTTCGATATCATCCAGAAGCTCAAACGTATCCATCGCATCTCTGTCCATCTTATTGATAAAAGTAAAGATCGGGATATGCCGCATCACACAGACCTTGAATAACTTCCTAGTCTGCGCCTCCACACCTTTGGAGCCGTCAATGACCATCACCGCCGAATCCGCTGCCATCAGGGTCCGATACGTATCCTCTGAAAAATCCTGATGGCCTGGGGTATCCAGTATATTGATACAATAATTGTCATAATTAAACTGTAACACAGAAGATGTCACCGAGATTCCTCTCTCTTTCTCGATCTCCATCCAGTCTGATACAGCATGTCTCGCCGTCGCCTTTCCCTTGACAGAGCCAGCCAGATTAATCGCTCCTCCATATAATAAGAATTTCTCCGTCAGCGTCGTCTTTCCCGCATCAGGGTGGGAGATGATGGCGAACGTACGCCGTTTCTCTATCTCTTTCTTAATATCCACTATGATATTTCCTCCTGTTGTCTCATACTTCCTCCCAGTATATGTCAGGCCCCCTTCCCTGTCAAGGACGAGGCAAAAAACGGATCAAGCGTTGCTTCATAAAACAGTTGATTTTCTTATTTTTTTAAGGTACACTTTTAAACGGTATATTATAAAGAAAAAGGAGCATCTCTTCCATTATGAAATGGCTACAAAAGTACATAAAGATCACACAATACCTGTTTTACTCGATTCTCTCCACCATTCTCGACACCTGCATCGTCTGGATCGCATTTCACATGGCGGGTCTTGGCCTATCCGTCTCCAACACTTTGGGAATTATAGCGGGATTTATTCTAAGCTATGTCCTCTCTGTCAAAAAAGTATTCGATGCCCAGCACAGCTCCGGCGCATTTATCATCTATCTTTCCACCTCTGTCATAGGGATGTTCGCGGCAAATTATCTCATTACCACCACATACCGCCTGACCATTGCCTATGTTCCCAAGTGGTTTGCATTTTTCCTGAGTAAGGGCGTATCCATCGTCCTTCCATTTTTCCTGATGTACTTTATGAGAAAATATCTCTATATCAAATTAAACAAGAGGAGACAAAGTCTATGAATACCCTGTATGCCTATCTGCCCTGTTACAATGAATCCGGCAATATCAAAGCACTGATCGAAGCCTGGATCACAGAAAAAGATGCACTTTCCGAGAGAGGATATAAGCTGCAGATCCTGCCTGTCGATGATAAAAGTACGGATCATACGCTTCAGATCCTTCGCGAGATGGAATCCGCTCACCCAGAAGTGCATGTCATCGCCCACACCGTCAATCAAAATCTCGGCGGCGTGTTGAAGACTTCGATCCGCGACTTTTTACATCGGGCCGAGCCGGAGAGTCTCTTCTGCTTTATGGATGGAGACAATACACATAAGCCCTCGTTTGTCCATGATATGATCCGGAAGCAAAAAGAGGGGTTTGACTGTGTCATCGCCTCCAGATATCAGCCTGGCGCCAAGATACTCGGAGTCCCTTCCAACCGCCTCTTTTTAAGCGACGGCGCAAAATGGTATTATTCTGCTGTACTGCATGTGCCAAACGTTAGGGACTATACCTGCGGCTACCGGCTGTACACCTATGCCATCCTCCGTCAGGCTTATAGAAAATATCAGAAAAATCTCGTGACGATGCACTCATTTTCCTGTATGATGGAACTGCTTTACAAGCTCTATCGCTCTGGCTGCCGTTTTGCAGAAGTTCCCTTTACGTTATATTATGACAACAAAGTGGGGACAAGCAAAATGCGTATCTTAAAGACCGTAAAAGACAGCCTCTTTGTTGCGCTGAAACTTCGTCTATTTTGCAGATAGTACAAAGATCTCTTTGGTGGCAGTGTCCAATGGCTGATACTGATAGCCCAGTGTTTCTTCAATCTCACTTAATATTTCCTGTGCATTGTATCCGCTTTTGATCTCAGAGGTATCAATCATCAAGATGATACCTCTGTCAGTCTCTTTGTCTCTTAGATATTCCTGTGTCTCTTCCCCTAAAAAATCATCCGTTACAAAGATCTCCGGAAATGTCATCAGTAACAGCATATTCTGGGTGATCGGCTTGTTATGGTCATCATCGAGACAGATACAAGGGCAGTCTGCATATTCCGCCATGATCTCATATCGTGCCTGCGGTATATTATCAATATAAAACGGCACATCTTTCATGCCCTGAAAGATACACAGCAGGGCACTTACTCTGATCACCGCAGGCGCATACCGCTCCCAGTCTCTCCATACGGCTTCCGCCACATAGACGATACCGACAGCCACAAACGGCAGGACATTATAGACATATCTAAGAGCCGTTACCGGAGACACCACGGCTGTCACAAAGATCGTCAGTCCCACTGCCACAGTCATCGCAATTGCGGAAGAATCTCTCTTGTCAAATGCCGCCAGATACTCCCAAAACACTTTCTTATGTAACACAATCCCCGCGATCACAAGAACCGGCAGAAGATAACATGGAATCTTATAGCTCATAATGGTCTGCATCACAAAAGAATAGATACTCAGACACATGCCTGCCAGATCATGGACATTACTTACGACCGTCTGTCCGGAGACTAAAGTATCCGCAAACAGATGATTCAGGATATAGGGATACGACACATAGAAAAGACCGAGTCCTAAAAAAGCCGCCGCTGCATACCAGATCACGTTCTTAATCCTTTTCCTCATCAGTTCACGCAGGCAATAGACTGCGCTGATAAAAAATGCAAAGATCACAAAAAAGTATTGGGTAAACATCCCCAAAAACATCACCACAGTCACCAGGGCATACAAACTCTTCTGTGTATTTCCCTGGTATAACTTAAGGATCACCCAAAAAAATGCGACAGTGAATAAGGTCAGTAAGATATACATGCGGATCATCAGAGCCGTAGACAGTCCTCCATAACTGGTTCCATATAAAAGAACCGCTAAGGCAGCGGACTTTTCACTGCGCAGGATCATCCTTGCCACCTGATAGAGCAACAGGTTCGTGATCAGATAAAAGACAATATTGAGCGACAATCCTAACCATTTGGAATAAGATCCTGGGAAAAAGGAACTGATCAAATGCAGAAACATGTAATATAAGGGAGGATGTGCATCCTGTGTCTGGTTGTAGTATACAGAAGCAAACGAGAATTGTTCTCCTTTATTTACTGTTAAATAATTCATAAAATCTTCCCGTGTCAGTCTTGCATTGATCAATGTCCCATTCTCTGTGGCATCTTTGATAAAAGGTGTATAATAAGAATTAGACAGTCCATACGTATAAATCTCATCAATAAACATATCTGATTTTTTTACACACCAGATCAGATTGAGTATTATGATGATACCTAATACGCACAGAAACAGCGTATGCTCTTTTTTAATTTGTATTTTCATTTCATCCACTCCATGTTTTAGGATTCCCTCGTTTTGATTATCTCATCTTTACAGTGAATACCAGTACTGATCTGGCATCCATCCTTACCAGTCTGCTGTTCTCTATCCCTACGATATGACCCGGACTTGGCACACCATTTGGCAGATAACGCCCGGATGAATCCGCTTCCACACACCAGTACAGATTCTGTGGCAGCCCAGGAAGAGAGAACGTCTGTTCTTCCCAATATACATTGACTGCGAGGCAGACCATATCATCGCAGGTATTTTCATGATTTCGTCCCGCATAGATCACCCGCAGCACTTTTGTGTGGTCGTCGGGCTGCAGAATCTGCATCTCCGGAAATCCAACCGAGCAATTTCCTGCCGATTTTCGCACCACATCATGTTCTTTTCGTATCCTTATCACATTTTTTGTATATTCAAAATGTTCTCTGTTCTTCTCTAAGAGTCCCCAGTCAAGCCACGAGATCTCGTTGTCCTGACAGTAGGCATTGTTATTGCCATACTGCGTATTTAAAAATTCATCGCCTGCTAAGAACATCGGTGTTCCCCTGCTGAGCATCAGCACTGTGACGGCATTTTTGGCCAGTTTCCTGCGAAGTGCTAAGATCTCTTCATTGTCGGTCTCGCCTTCCACGCCGCAGTTCCAGCTACGGTTGTCATCACTGCCGTCGGTGTTGTTCCAGCCATTAGCCAGGTTATGTTTTTGATTATAAGAATACATATCCCACAGCGTAAATCCGTCGTGGCAATTCAGGAAATTGACAGAAGCATTGTATCCCCGTTTCTCTGGTACATACATATCCGGAGAGCCTATGATCCTCTGCCCGGCGATATAGGCCATCTCATAATCCCCTTTCAGGAAATTGCGCATATCGTCCCGGTATCTGCCGTTCCATTCTGCCCAGCGGTTCCAGGACGGAAAGCTTCCCACCTGATAGAGTCCACCCGCATCCCATGCCTCTGCGATCAGTTTCACATCCCCTAAGATCGGATCTGCTGCCAGGCTCTGCAACAGAGGCGGCTTGCTCATGGGCGTACCGTCTTCATTTCTCCCCAGGATGCTGGCCAGATCGAAGCGGAAGCCATCCACATGATAAGCCGTTGTCCAGTAGCGCAGACACTCCAGGATCATCTGCCGGACGATGGGATGGTTGCAGTTTAAGGTGTTGCCGCATCCGCTGAAATTATAATAATGGCCGTCAGGCGTCAGCATATAGTAGATATTGTTGTCAAATCCTTTGAATGAAAAACAAGGACCCATATTGTCCCCTTCTGCGGTATGGTTAAATACCACATCCAGAAAACACTCGATCCCATTTTCATTTAACGCCTTGATCAGCTCTTTTAATTCCGTTCCTTCTCTGTTATACTCTGGTTTCCCTGCATAGCTGGTGTTGGGCGCAAAAAAGCTCACGGCATTGTATCCCCAGTAATCCACCACCTGCTTGCCGTCCACCATCCGGCTGTCTTTCATCTCGTCAAATTCAAAGATCGGCATCAGCTCCACCGCATTGACTCCCAGTTCTTTCAGATAAGGAATCTTCTCTTTTAGGCCGGCAAACGTGCCAGGATATTCCACGCCTGAAGAGCCATGCTTGGTAAATCCTCTCACATGAAGTTCGTAGATCACCAGATCCTCCATCGGGATCAGCGGATTTCTGTTTCTTCCCCAGTCAAAATCGTCTTTTACCACGCGCGCTTTATAAAAGCTTCCTTCTTTTTGCGGCCGCCCCCACTGGCTTTGTCCCGTCACAGCCTTGGCATAGATATCCAATAAGATATTATGTTTATTAAATAACAATCCTTTTGCCACATCATACGGACCGTCTAAGCGGTAAGCATACTCAAAATCTCCGATATTCAGCCCGAAGACAATCATGGAATACACTTTTCCCACCCGGTAATGCTCCGGAAACGGCAGTACCGCATACGGCTCATCTTCTTCTCGGTGAAACAGCAACAGTTCACAGGAAGTCGCTCCACAGGAATGAACGGTAAAATTTACTCCCACCGGAATCGCCATCGCTCCATTTAGCTCATACATGCCAGGCCTTACCTCAAAACCCGCAATCACGTCCATAGGAACCATATGAATGCTTCTCATAGGACTTAAAAATTTCTCTTCACCCATAGTAAATTCTTTCCTTCTCATTTTTTACAATATGCAAAACATGTAAAAGCATAGCGTCCGAAAAGACGCCTGCCTCTTCTATGCCGATCACCTGCTCTTGGCACGCTGCCTCTTTTAGCAAAGCTTCTGGTGCAAAAGCCACATCCGCTGTATGTAACATCGGGATATCAAATACGCTGTCTCCCGCTGCGATCACAGTTCCCTTTTTGATCTTCTCTGCAAAACGGCGAACCGCAGCCCCTTTATTCAATTGTCTGGGAAGCACATATACCTTGGAACCATTGCAGAATACATCTACCAAAGACAAATTAAGAATCGTTTTCAGCCTTGCCACAGAACGGGAAGGCTCTGCACTCTTTGTAAATAAAAATAAATCCCGAATATTTCGAACTTCAAAGTTTCGGTCAGGGTCTTTTGTAAGCCCATACTCTGCCCTCTCAAGTTCTTGTCTGCATGTCTGAATCGACTGCAGAGATTCCTGATACCAGCTGATATCTTCCTGCCCATTTCTTAAAAGTATACCCCCATTACACACTAGTGCATATTCCACTTCTCCGATCCCCAGACAAATCCTGTGATATTGTTCTTCGGTACGTGTAGTAGTAGGGACAAAGACCACCAGGTCTTTGATCTGCTTAAGCAGAGCCAAAGACCGGTGCGTCATATAGGAGACCTCTCTGCCTTCATAGATCTCCACACATTTTTTTTCCCTTCCGATATCACAGCGGCAGGAGTAGATCAGCGTATGATCCAGATCTGAATGAAATATCATCATCTTTTACTTTTTACCTGTCACACATTTTCTAATAAGATCCACAGGGATCATCGTCACCGCCAGCACGATCACAATACCCCAGCCCTGGATGCCAAACGGAACACAGCTAAACATATTGCCGATCCAGGTAAAGACTGCGCCTGGCAGCAATGCCGCATTGACGATCAGCGCCTGCACCAGAATAATGATGAAGAATACTTTTAAGAATCCGGTATTCTCATTTAAGCCGCGGAAGATCCCGAATCCGTCATCTCTGACGTTAAATCCATTGAACAATGCACTTACGATAAAGAGCACAAAATATCCGGTCAGATGCTGTTCTTCGCTGGCAAAAAAGCTGCCAAAGAACGGAAGCTTCAGGAACAAAAAGCTGATAATCGTAAGCCACAGACCCATAATACCGATCTGTGTTGCCATTTTTTTGTTGATGATGCTTTCATCTCTTCTTCTGGGCTGCTCACTCATATATTCTTCAAGTGCCGGCTCGTTGCCCAGCATAATCGCGCCTAAGCCGTCCATTACCAGATTGACAAACAGCAGGTGGGTGACTTTCAACGGTTCCTCCACACCGAAAAATGGTGCAATCGCGCTCACTACCACTGCTGCCACATTGATCACCAACTGGAACTTACAGAATTTCAGGATATTGTGATAGATGGTTCTGCCATACCAAATCGCGTCTTTGATGGATTTAAAGTTATCATCCAGTATGACAATCTCGCCAGCCTCTTTGGCCGCCTCTGTACCGCTACCCATGGCAAAGCCTACATCGGCACGTTTGAGCGCCGGGGAATCGTTGACGCCGTCGCCAGTCATACCAACCACCAGATTCATCTCCTGGCAGAGACGTACCATTCTGGATTTATCTGTAGGAAGTGCGCGGGCAATGACACGGATCTCACGGATGATCTTCTTGATCTCATCATCTGACATCGCATTCAGCTCTGCTGAAGTCAGTGCCCGGTCAGTGTCGCTTTTCAAAAGGCCTGCGTCTTTGGCAATCGCTACCGCAGTCTCCAAGCGGTCTCCTGTGATCATCACGACCTGAATCCCTGCTTTTTTCACCTCAGCGATGGAATCCCTTGCCTCCGGACGTACGTCATCACGGATACCCACCAGACCGATCAGGACAACATCATCATGGATGGTGTTTTCGGTCAGTGTCTTCTCAGAATAGCCAAATGCCAGCACACGCATAGCCTTGGCAGCCAGAGCGTCGATCTTTTGATCCAGCACTTTTTTATCCAGTTTTTTTACATTACCTTCTGCGTCCAGATACGATGTTGCCTTTGCCAGCAGACGCTCCGGAGCGCCTTTATAAAAGGTCTTGCCCACCTGGTCGATCCTGGCCTGGCTGAATTTATTCATGGAATTAAAGCCCTGGGAAGCGGACACCTTGTACTCCTTGGAGTCCTCTAACGCACGAAATACTGGCTCTCCGATGAATTTCATCAGTGCCTGATCGGTTGCATTTCCGCCGATGACTCGATGCTCTGCATCAAACATAGACTGGGTATTCTTGCCGATGGCCAGATCCAGAAGCTCTTTTACTTTCTTATGTTCCGAAAGCTTAGGGATCTCTAACACCTGAGCATCTGCGGTGAAAAATTCCACCACTTCCAGGCTTCCCTTCGTAATAGTTCCGGTCTTATCGCTGAATAAAATATTAAGAGAACCCGCAGTCTCAATTCCTTCTGCCTTTCTCACCAATACATTGTGATCCAGCATCTTGCTGGTATTCTGCATCAGCACGAGAGAGATCATCAGAGGCAGTCCCTCAGGCACTGCACAGACGATGATCACAATCGCAAGAGAGACAGCCTCCACGATATCTTTGATCACCTGCTCTGCACCAATAGCAAAATAAGAACCAATGCCGCCAGCAGATACAATAAAATACGTGAAGTAGAGTATCGCAATCACCACAGCTCCCACATAGCCAAATACAGAGATCTGACCCGCCAGTTTGGAGAGCTTCACTTTCAGCGGAGAATCCACTTCATCCTCCTGCATCTCATCTGCCATCCGGCCCATCATGGTCTGAAGACCAACTTTGCGTACATCCAACACGCCTTCGCCGTCAAATACCACAGCTCCCCGAAACAGAGAATGGGCATCCACAAAGGTATCACCTGTGATATCGTCCGGCAGTTCCACGGACGGATCTGCTTCTGTCTTTTTACATTCTTCTGCTTCTCCGTTCAGTGCGGAGTTATCCACACGCAGGTTGCCCGATATCAAGATACCGTCCGCTGGTATTTTGTCACCAGATTGAAGCAGCACCTTATCTCCTGTCACCACTTCATCCACGTCAATCACTGTCACCACGCCATTTCTGTGGACTTTACACTGATCTTTTTTGGTGCGGTCTTTTAAGGAACGGTACTTGGTATCACTGGCCACACCAGTCTTAGCCGATACAAACGCCACAATCAGTACAGCTACAATGGTTCCCAATGGTTCATAGATCTCTGCGTAGCCAAAAAAGAACATCACGATCATCAGCACCGCGATCGCAAGCAAGATCTTAATCATCGGGTCGCCAAAAGTCTCTTTAAATTCCTCCCAGAAAGTGGTCGGCTCTGAATCTGGTATCTCATTGGAACCATACTGTTTGCGGGATTCCTCCACTTCCTGGTCTGTCAGTCCATTAAATTTCATCACAATTTCTCCTCGTATATTTTATGCAGCTTAGATATAACGGTTCGCCAGTTCTCCAATCCCCGGATCTGTGGTGCCCTGTCCGATAGGATTAAATTTCCATTCACCATTATAGCGATAGATCTCTCCAAAGACCATTGCAGTCATATTGGCATAATCTTCTGTCAGATTATATCTGCACATCTCCTGGTTATTTCTGCCGTCTACCAGCCGGATAAATGCATTTTGAATCATGCCGAAATGCTGTCTTCTCTGTATCGCCTGATAGATGGTCACGACGATCAGGATCTTATCATACTCTGGCGGAATCTGTCCAAGTTCGACGATAATCTGTTCATCATCGCCTTCTCCGGCACCCGTCAGATTATCTCCCATATGCTGTACGGCACCTGTCCTGTGACGCAGATTATTGTAATAGACCAGGTCGTCCTTATACACCAGTTTTCCATTTTGCAACACCAGAGCGGAGGCATCACAGTCGATTGCCTGCGGCTTTGGAGCAAAAAATCCGCCTTTTTTCTTCACTTCATCCCAGCCAAGGCCGACCACGACTCTAGACAGCCCCTGGCGGTCTTTGGTAAGACTGACTTTCTGCCCTTTTTGTAAACTAATTGACATGTTAGCCCCCTATTCTACCTCTACTCCAAAGTTTGCACATAATGCAGCCAGACCACCCTGGAAACCGCTGCCAATCGCATTGAATTTCCACTCCTCGCCGTGTTTGTAAAGTTCCCCAAAGACAGCTGCGGTCTCGATGGAAAAATCTTCTCCGAGATCATAACGAAGCAGTTCTTCCCCGTTTTCCTCGTTGTAGATTCGGATAAACGCATTGTTTACCTGGCCAAAATTCTGTCTTCTGGCCTCTGCCTCGTAGATCGTCACGGTAAAGGCAATCTTGGTAATGCTGGCCGGAACCAGGGACAGATCGATGCGGATCTGCTCGTCATCCCCATCTCCTGCACCGGTGAGATTATCTCCCATGTGCTGTACGCTGCCAGAAGCATGTTTGAGGTTGCCATAGAATACAAAGTCACCCGAATCAGCTACTTTGCCGCTGTCCGTCAGCAAAAATGCTGCCGTATCCAGGTCAAAATCTGCTCCGGTATCAAACTGATTCACATCCCATCCCAGGCCAACCATCACGTTCTTCAGACCTGGATTTCCTTTCGTAAGACTTACTTTCTGTCCTTTTTGCAAATTTACTGGCATCTTAACCTCCTATGCTACCTCTATTCCATAGTGTCCGCAAAGTGCAGCCAATCCACCCTGGAATCCGCTGCCAATGGCATTGAATTTCCACTCGCCATTATGTTTATAAAGTTCTCCAACTACGACCGCTGTCTCAATCGAGAAATCCTCTCCTAAGTCATAACGAATCATCTCCTGACCATTTTCCTCATTGACAATCCGAATAAAGGAGCTGCTGACCTGGCCAAAATTCTGTCCTCTTACATCAGAGTCATAGATGGTTACGGTAAACGCAAGCTTTGTAATATTGGCTGGAATCTTGCTAAGGTCGATAAACACCTGTTCGTCATCCCCGCTTCCGTCGCCACCGATTAGATTATCCCCCATATGTTTGACTGCCTCCGAAGGATGGGCCAGATTTCCATAAAAGATAAATTCCTTTTCAGTTGGGCATTTGCCATTGTCGCCTAACATAAATACTGCGGCATCCAGGTCAAAATCTGCTCCTGAATCAAATTCCTTTACATGCCATCCAAGACCAACCATCAGTTTTTTAAGCCCTGGATTTCCTTTCGTCAAGTCTACTTTTTGTCCTTTGGATAGATTGATTGGCATAATTTACTACCTCCTACTCTTACTTTTTATCTGGCATATGGTACATCCTGTTAAACTCATCCTTGATATGTTCTAACCGGACCTGGTCTTCGGT
>CAJUGG010000079.1 GCA_910585995.1 uncultured Lachnospiraceae bacterium | reverse complement strand
GGTGTTCCCCGCGTAGGCGGGGGTGATCCCGTTTTGAACCGTCTTTCAAAGCGCTTCCTGGAGTGTTCCCCGCGTAGGCGGGGGTGATCCTTAAGTTTGCTCTTTGCACATCACTGGTACACTGGTGTTCCCCGCGTAGGCGGGGGTGATCCTAGACGATTGGAAATATTTGATATTACAGAATAGTGTTCCCCGCGTAGGCGGGGGTGATCCTGAAGCGCTTACTTACTTAGGGATTCCGAATATGTGTTCCCCGCGTAGGCGGGGGTGATCCTACATCTATCCATCACCACATGATCCTCAACGAGTGTTCCCCGCGTAGGCGGGGGTGATCCTTGAACAGTGCCGACGGGTAGTGTTAAATTAGTGTGTTCCCCGCGTAGGCGGGGGTGATCCTATCTGATATGACATACTATGTTTTTGTACAAAGTGTTCCCCGCGTAGGCGGGGGTGATCCCACTCCCCGTCAAAAGAAGCCTTTAAAATTGGAGTGTTCCCCGCGTAGGCGGGGGTGATCCTGGAAAATCAATGGGATATTTAAGGCAGATGCGGTGTTCCCCGCGTAGGCGGGGGTGATCCTTCATGGAACCATTTCGTATCTGTCCGGGCCGGGTGTTCCCCGCGTATGCGGGGGTGAGTTCCGCATCCTTGGATAACAAAAGCAAAAATTAGGGTGTTCCCCGCGTATGCGGGGGTGAGTCTGGAAATACTGACCAGACAGACAATCTGAAAACGTGTTCCCCGCGTATGCGGGGGTGAGTCCGACGATGTGCTGAACCTTTCAGTTAGCTATAAATCTTCTCTATTATAGATAGGAACAATTTTATTTAAAAGAGAAAGCCTGAATAAAGGAGAGTAAAAACAAAGCCCTTAAGAACAGGAAAATAACCGAAAATTCGGTTGTTTTCCTGTTTTTTCTATGCTATACTGTATTTCGTCTAAAATCTGAATGTATATCGCATGTTTTTCCAAATATAAGTCCACAGGAAGAGGATATGTTCAGTAGTATATTATCAGCAGTTGTACTTGGAATGGATGCGTATCTGGTGCAGGTGGAGGTGGATCTTAGTGATGGGCTTCCTCAGTTTTCTATGGTTGGAGATCTTTCGCCAGAAGTGAGGGAGGCGGCGGACCGGGTTCGGACCGCTCTTAGAAATACCGGGATTTCTTTTCCGCCTAAACGGGTGACGGTGAATCTGTCACCGGCTCATATACGAAAAGAGGGAACCAGATTTGACTTGCCGGTGGCGGCAGGGCTTCTGGCGGCTTTGCGTGTAATTCCGAAGGCCAGTGTGGAAAATATCATGATGGTGGGTGAGATTGGCTTAAACGGGGCCGTACGCCCGGTAAACGGGGTTTTACAGACGGTGATGCTGGCAAAAGAGATGGGATGTTCTCACTGTATCATCCCCAAAGACAATGTAGAGGAAGGGGCATCCCTGCCAGGGATATCGGTGATTGGGATCAGGAGTCTTCAGGAATTGTTAGAGTGTTTATTGTCTCCTTCTTATATGGAAAAACAAAGAGAGAGCCTGCGCGTGTGGCAGCCGAAGGTTTCTGAATATTCAGTGGATTTTAAGGAGATCAATGGGCAGATGGCTGCGCGCAGAGCAGCGGAGATTGCAGCTGCCGGTATGCATAATTTTCTGATGATCGGCAGTCCGGGGGCGGGTAAGACTATGATTGCCAAACGTATTCCCACGATTCTGCCGCTTCTGACTCTGGAGGAGAGTCTGGAGATCTCCAAAGTGTACAGCGCATGCGGGATGCTTCTGGACCAAGAGGGATTGGTGCGGGCGCGGCCTTTTCGCGCGCCTCATCATACCATATCTGCCAATGCATTGGCGGGCGGCGGCAGGAAGATCCAGCCTGGGGAGATCAGCTTGGCTACGCGAGGAGTTTTATTTCTGGATGAACTGCCAGAATTTTCCAGGAATGTATTAGAGGTTCTAAGACAGCCTATGGAAGAGGGAGAAGTGGTAATCAGCAGGACCAATGGGAAATATCAGTTTCCCGCACATTTTCAACTGATTGCTGCCATGAATCCTTGCAGGTGTGGTTTTTATCCCGACCGCCAAAGATGCAGTTGTCTGCCGGGAGAGGTCAGCCGCTATATCCGTAAGATCTCCTGGCCTTTGTTAGATCGGATTGACATCTGCACCGAAGTCTCCAGGGTGGAATATGGAGAGCTGTCACAGAAAATGAAAAATGAGAGTTCCTCTCAGATTCGTCTTCGGGTGGAAGCTGCCCATAAGATCCAGAAGGAGCGGTATGCAGGTTGTAGTTGGCAGTTTAATGCCAGACTTCCTGCTGCTGCGTTGGAGCGCTTCTGCCGGCTGGAGCCTAAGGAAGAACAACTGATGGAGACAGCATTTGAAAAGATGAACTTAAGTGCCAGGGCCTATCATCGGATTATCCGGGTGGCGCGTACGATTGCAGATCTGGATGGGGAGAGCAGGATTCGGGATGAGCACCTGTTAGAGGCGATTGGATACCGTCAGGTAGACCAGAAATACTGGGAGGGATAAGTGGTATGGATCACCTATATAATAGAAGAAACACGACTGAAGATCAGATCTGCGGTATACAATATATCCGTCAGGAGGATGCAGCATACCCGAAAAAACTGTTGGATCATAAGGGGATGCCAAAGGGACTCTATGTGATGGGCAGGCTGCCGGATGGTAAAAGGCCGAGCGTAGCCATTGTGGGTGCTAGAAGATCTACAAGCTATGGGAATGAGATTGCCAAAAGCTTTGCGCGGGAACTGGCAAAAGCGGGAGTGCAGGTGATCAGTGGTATGGCTTGGGGAATTGACGGTATGGCGCACCAGGGGGCCTTAGAAGGCGGCGGAGACACCTTTGCTGTCTTGGGCTGCGGTGTGGATATCTGCTATCCTCCAGGGCATAGGAGGCTCTATGAACAACTGATACAAAGAGGCGGGATTCTCTCCGAGCAGCCCTTGGGGATGCCGCCGATGCCCGGACATTTTCCGGCCAGGAACCGGATCATCAGTGGATTGTCCGATCTGGTGCTGGTGGTGGAAGCCAAGGAGCGAAGCGGTTCCTTGATCACCGCAGATTTGGCGCTAGAACAGGGAAAAGACGTGTTTGCAGTGCCGGGACGGATCGGGGATGAGATGAGCAAAGGCTGTCTGGACCTTTTAAAACAGGGTGCCGGACTTGCAGACAGCCCTGAGACTTTACTGGAAGCATTGGGAATAGATCTTAAGATTTCCCATCAACCTGTGAAAATTGTACTTGAAAAGAATGAGGATATCGTGTATAGTTGGATAAGTTTACAGCCTGTGTCTTCGGAGGAACTGGTGAAAAAGACAGGTCTTGGCTCCAGAGAGGTATTGTTGGCTCTGGTAAGCCTGGAACTAAAAGGCTGTATCAAAGAAATGCAGAAAAATCAATATGTAAAGACAGATTTGAGGACTACAAATGGCAAAATATCTGGTTATCGTGGAATCACCGGCAAAGGTGAAAACAATTAAGAAATTTTTAGGTGCCAACTATGAAGTGATGGCATCCAATGGGCATGTAAGAGATTTCCCCAAAAGCCAGTTTGGTATTGATGTGGAGCATGATTATGAACCCAAGTATATCACCATCCGCGGGAAAGGGGATATTCTTGCCAAACTTCGGAAAGAAGCAAAGAAGGCAGACAAAGTCTATCTGGCGACTGACCCGGACCGGGAGGGGGAGGCAATCTCGTGGCATCTGGCTGCTGCACTGAAGCTGGATGGAAAAAAGATGTATCGGATTACGTTTAATGAGATTACCAAGACCGCAGTGAAGGATTCGATCAAAAATGCGCGGGTGATCAATCAGAATCTGGTGGATGCCCAGCAGGCACGCCGGATGCTAGACCGCATGGTGGGATATCGGATCAGCCCGATCTTATGGGCAAAGGTAAAGAGAGGCTTAAGCGCCGGAAGGGTGCAGTCTGTGGCTCTGCGTCTGATTGCAGACCGGGATGAAGAGATCAATGCGTTTGTGCCGGAGGAATACTGGAGCTTAGACGCCGTATTCCAGGTCAAAGGAGAGAAAAAGCCTTTGACGGCAAAATTTTATGGAACAGTAAAAGAGAAGATGGAGATCCATTCCAAAGAGGAGATGGAGAAGATATTAGAGGCGGTGAAAGACGCTTCTTTTGTGGTTTCAGACGTTAAACATGGAGAGCGTACCAAAAAAGCACCTCTACCATTTACCACGAGTACGCTTCAGCAGGAGGCGTCCAAGGTGCTGAATTTTTCCACCTCGAAGACTATGCGCCTCGCCCAGCAGCTCTATGAAGGCGTGGATATCGAAGGACAGGGCACCATCGGTCTGATCACTTATCTGCGTACGGATTCTACCAGAATCTCCGAAGAAGCAGAGCAGATGGCTGCTTTTTTTATCAAGGAGACCTATGGGGAGAACTATCTGCACCAGGGAAAGGTGAAAAAGGATACTGATAAGAAAAAGATTCAGGATGCCCATGAGGCGATTCGTCCCACAGATGTAAAAAGGCTGCCGGCAATGGTCAAAGACTCTCTCTCCAGGGATCAGTTCCGTCTGTATCAGTTGATTTGGAAACGGTTTACTGCAAGCTGTATGGCAGATGCCAAATATCATACCACCTCGGTAAAGATTGATGGAGGCAGCTATCGTTTTACTGTGGCATCTTCTTCTGTGGCGTTTGATGGATTTATGCAGGTCTACGTTCAGGAAGAGGAAGAGAAAAGCGGCAATACCACACTAGTAAAAGTCCTGGATCAACAGGCGGAGCTGACGCTGAAAGAGTTAGAGGATAAGCAGCATTTTACCCAGCCGCCGGCACATTTTACAGAGGCAGCGCTGGTGAAGACGTTAGAGGAATTGGGGATTGGAAGACCCAGTACCTATGCACCGACCATCAGCACCATCATCGCCCGCCGTTATGTGGCCAAGGAAGGCAGAAATCTATATATCACCGAGATCGGTGAAGTGGTCAACCATATGATGAAACAAGCGTTTTCCTCGATTGTGGAGACCGATTTTACAGCTACGGTGGAGGCTCTTTTGGATGGTGTGGAAGAAGGAACTATCAACTGGAAGACCGTGGTGAGCAACTTTTACCCGGATCTGGACAAAGCGGTCAAAAAAGCAGAGGAAGAACTTGAAAAGGTACAGATTGCAGATGAAGTCAGCGATGTGATCTGTGAACAGTGCGGTAGAAATATGGTGATCAAATACGGGCCGCATGGAAAATTTCTGGCGTGTCCCGGATTCCCGGACTGCAGAAACACCAAGCCCTATCTGGAAAAGATCGGTGTCTCCTGTCCGAAATGTAAAAAGGATGTGGTACTTAGACGTTCCAGCAAAGGCCGTAAATTTTACAGTTGTGAAGGTTATCCGGACTGTGACTTTATTTCCTGGAAAAAACCGGAGGAAGAAAAAGCATGAGTGTACAATTACTAGATAAGACGAGAAAGATCAATCAACTTTTGCATAATAATAATTCCACCAAAGTGGTATTTAACGATATCTGCCGGATACTGGCAGAGATTTTAAGATCCAATGTGCTGGTCATCAGCCGCAAAGGAAAAGTATTGGGAATCAGCCAGTATGAAGATGTGGAGGAGATTCACGAGCTTTTGGTGGGGCAGGTGGGCAGCCATATCGATGCGCTCTTAAATGAGCGTTTTCTGGGAGTTTTGTCGACTAAGGAGAATGTCAACTTACAGACCTTTGGTTTTGAAGAAGAGGGAATCCGCAAATACCAGGCACTGATCACGCCTATTAATATTGCAGGGGAGCGTCTGGGGACGTTGTTTCTGTACAAACAAGAGACGGATTATGAGATTGATGATATCATCTTAAGCGAATACGGCACCACGGTCGTGGGACTGGAGATGATGCGTGCAGTACATGAAGAAAATACAGAAGAACATCGCCGCCGGCAGATCGTACAGTCGGCCATCGGCACTTTGTCGGGGACCGAGTTAGAGGCGATTCTCTTGATCTTCCAGGAGATGAAAGGGAATGAATGTACCCTAGTGGCCAGCAAGATCGCGGATAAAGCAGGGATTACCCGTTCCGTGATCGTCAATGCGCTGCGCAAATTTGAGAGTGCGGGGGTGATCGAGTCCCGTTCTTCGGGTATGCGCGGGACCAAAATCAAGGTTCTCAATGACTGTGTATTTGATGAACTGAAAGAGAGCGAAAAAAAAATCCATAAAAAATGAAAATTCCCCATTGACATTTTCCTCCAACCATACTAATATAATGACTAAAGGTTAGCACTCGATTAAAGTGAGTGCTAATAAACCAGATAACTTGGACTATTGAAGGAGGAAATATCATGAAATTAGTACCTTTAGGCGACCGAGTCGTATTAAAGCAAAGCGAAAAAGAAGAGACAACCAAATCTGGCATTATCCTGACTGCAAAGGCACAAGAGAAACCAGTGACTGCGGAAGTGGTAGCAGTAGGCCCAGGCGGTGTGGTAGACGGCAAAGAAGTGACCATGCAGGTAAAAGTAGGAGATCAGGTCATCTACTCCAAATATGCAGGCAATGAAGTAAAGATTGGTGAAGAAGAATATGTAATCGTAAGACAAAATGATATTCTTGCGGTTGTAGAATAAGTTGAGACAGGAGGAGATTAATCATGGCAAAGGAATTAAAACATGGCGTAGATGCCAGAATCGCTCTGGAAGCTGGTGTAAATAAACTTGCTGATACAGTCAGCGTAACACTTGGGCCCAAGGGAAGAAATGTAGTTTTAGACAAACAGTTTGGAACTCCGTTGATCACCAACGACGGTGTAACCATTGCAAAAGAGATCGAGTTAGAGGATGCTTTTGAGAACATGGGCGCACAGCTGGTAAAAGAAGTGGCAACCAAGACCAATGATGTGGCTGGTGACGGAACCACGACAGCTACTGTTCTGGCTCAGGCGATGATTAACGAAGGGATGAAGAATCTGGCAGCAGGTGCGAACCCCATCGTATTGAGAAAAGGTATGAAGAAGGCAACAGACCGTGCAGTAGAGGCGATTGCAGCTATGAGCAGCAAAGTGACCAGCAAGCATCAGATGGCAAGAGTAGCAGCGATCTCTGCCGGAGATGATGAAGTGGGCAATATGGTGGCAGATGCCATGGAGAAAGTGGCAAATGACGGTGTCATCACGATCGAAGAGTCCAAGACCATGAAGACGGAGCTGGATGTGGTAGAAGGTATGCAGTTTGACCGCGGCTATATCTCCGCTTATATGGCTACCGATACCGAGAAGATGGAGGCAGTCTTAGATGATCCGTATATCCTGATCACCGACAAGAAGATCAGCAATATCCAGGAGATCCTTCCAGTGTTAGAGCAGCTGGTACAGTCCGGCAAGAAGCTCTTGATCATCGCTGAGGATATCGAGGGTGAGGCTCTGACCACCCTGGTACTGAACAAACTTCGCGGAACCTTTACCGCAGTAGGCGTAAAGGCACCAGGTTATGGTGACAGAAGAAAAGCGATGTTACAGGATATCGCAATCCTCACCGGCGGAACCGTGATCTCTGAAGAAGTGGGTCTGGAGCTTAAGGATACCACACTGGAGATGCTTGGTCGTGCAAAATCTGTAAAGGTACAAAAAGAGAATACGGTAATCGTAGACGGACTTGGAGACAAAGCAGATATTGAGAACCGGATCAAGACCATCAAGGCAGAGATCGACGTGACCAAATCTGAGTTTGACAAAGAAAAACTCCAGGAACGTTTTGCAAAATTAGCAGGTGGCGTGGCTGTCATCCGTGTGGGCGCAGCTACCGAGACCGAGATGAAAGAGGCAAAACTTCGTATGGAAGATGCACTGGCAGCTACCAGAGCAGCTGTAGAGGAAGGCATCATCTGCGGAGGCGGTGCAGCTTATATCCATGCTTCCAAAGACGTATGCAAGTTAGTGGAGACTTTGGACGGCGATGAGAAGACTGGAGCAAAAGTGGTGTTGAAAGCACTGGAGTCTCCGCTGCATCATATCGTAGCCAATGCAGGGTTAGAAGGCGCTGTGATCATCGACAAAGTGCGTGCAGCAGATAACGGAGTTGGCTTTGACGCTTACAACGAAGAGTATGTGAATATGGTAGAGGCAGGCATCCTTGATCCGGCGAAAGTGACTAGATGTGCGCTGCAGAACGCAACCAGTGTAGCATCTACCTTCCTGACCACAGAGGCGTGTGTGGCAAATATCAAAGAGCCAGAACCGCCAATGCCAGCAGGAGGCGGAATGGGAATGATGTAAGGTTCCTCACGACCTAAATCATAAAAGCGACACACATGTCGCAGATAAAGACCCTCAGTGTCTGTAAAACCAGTTGGTTTTACAGAGGCTGGGGGTTTTCTCTTGACGGGAATCTTTTGGGTATTGGGTGAGTAAGGGATGACTTTTTGGGAGAAAATTTAGTAAGAAAGGATATTGTAATCTATGGGGGTCTTCTTGTATAATAGTGCATATGTAAATCCGGTATTTAGTACAAACAGAGAAAGAGAGGAAAAAATATGGGTAAAATTATCGGTGATGGTATTACATTTGATGACGTTCTGCTGGTGCCAGCATATTCTGAAGTGATTCCCAGCCAGGTGAATCTGGAGACCCGTCTGACCAGGACGATCAAGCTGAATATTCCGATGGTAAGTGCCAGTATGGATACCGTGACTGGCTATCGGATGGCGATTGCTATGTCAAGACAGGGCGGTATTGGCATTATCCATAAAAATATGTCCATAGAGGAGCAGGCAGAAGAAGTAGATAAGGTAAAAAGATCAGAAAATGGAGTCATCACGGACCCATTTTCTCTGTCTCCGGAACATACCTTAGCAGATGCAGATGCGTTGATGGCAAAATACCGGATTTCGGGCGTGCCGATTACAGAAGGGAAAAAACTGGTTGGCATCATCACCAACCGGGATCTGAAATTTGAGACGGATTTTTCCAAGAAGATCAAAGAATCCATGACCTCTGAGAATCTGGTGACTGCACCAGAGGGGATTACACTGGATGAGGCTAAGACCATCCTGGGAAAGGCAAGGAAAGAAAAGCTACCGATTGTGGACAAGGACTTTAATCTGAAGGGGCTTATCACGATTAAAGATATCGAGAAGCAGATCAAGTATCCGCTGGCAGCTAAAGATTCTCAGGGACGTCTCTTGTGCGGGGCCGGGATCGGGATTACGGCCAATGTATTAGAGCGGGCAGAAGCGCTTGTGAAAGCTCATGTGGACGTATTGGTGTTAGACTCTTCTCATGGACATTCGGCCAATGTGATCCGCTGCCTTAGAATGATCAAAGAAGCATTTCCGGATATTCCGGTGATCGCCGGCAATGTGGCTACAGGCGAAGCGACAAGAGACTTGATCGAGGCAGGCGCAGACGGCGTGAAAGTGGGTATCGGACCTGGTTCGATCTGCACTACCAGAGTCGTGTCAGGAGTGGGTGTACCGCAGATCAGCGCGATTATGAACTGTTATGAGGTGGCAAAAGAATATGATGTGCCGATTATTGCAGACGGCGGCATCAAGTATTCGGGAGATATCACCAAAGCGCTTGCAGCGGGTGCTAGTGTATGTATGATGGGTAGCATCTTTGCCGGATGCGATGAGAGTCCGGGATCTTTTGAACTGTACCAGGGCAGAAAATACAAAGTCTATCGCGGCATGGGTTCTATTGCAGCCATGGAAAATGGTTCCAAAGACCGGTATTTCCAAAATGACGCCAAGAAACTGGTGCCGGAAGGCGTGGAAGGCCGTGTGGCCTACAAAGGATATGTGGAGGACACGATCTTCCAGCTTCTGGGCGGACTCCGTTCCGGTATGGGGCTTTGCGGAGCACCGGACGTGGAGACTCTGAAGAAGACAGCCAAATTTATGAAGATCTCGGCGGCTTCTCTAAAAGAAAGTCATCCGCATGATATTCACATTACAAAAGAAGCGCCAAACTACAGCGTGAACGAATAAAAAACAGCAACGAGGGGAGTTGCAGAACTCTAAAACAGCAACGGACCAGATAAGCCCCAAGAGGATTTTCTGACACTTAAGTGGCAGAAAATTCTCTTAGTGAGGGGGGCTTGGGAGGGGAGTTGCGGAACTCTAAAACAGCAACGGACCGGACAAGCCCCAAGAGGATTTTCTGACACTTAAGTGGCAGAAAATTCTCTTAGT
>CAJUGG010000078.1 GCA_910585995.1 uncultured Lachnospiraceae bacterium | reverse complement strand
TTTTCTAGCCAATGTTC
The DNA here is from genome assembly GCA_910585995.1 of uncultured Lachnospiraceae bacterium. GTDB lineage: Bacteria > Bacillota > Clostridia > Lachnospirales > Lachnospiraceae > Hominiventricola. The sequence goes on along the minus strand of CAJUGG010000078.1, from coordinate 22,538 downwards.
TTGCTACCATCTTGTCTTTATGACTATGACTAATAAATACATTTATCATATGTTTCCACTCCTATCATCTTTTTTTCTAAAGCAAAATTATTCTACCATTTCTAAGCTACCATCAAATCATACGAAAATGTTCCAATGCTTCCCTTATAGCCTTTTCTTTCTCTGGCGGGCATTTCGGCTGTCTGGAATTTTCCGATTTTGGCAGATTGTATTTCACCCTCTCGATAATCCCACATTTCTCTTTTACCTGTGCAATATACAAACTGCTGACTTTCAATCCCGTATGTTCCAACACATAATCCTTGATTTCCTCATAAGTTGCCTTGCTCTCCGCAGCCGTCAAATCAAGCTCGTCTATCTGAAGCTCCACCTCGATATGTTGGTCTGAATGAAGTTTGGACAATAAACATACCGTCTCCACATTCCCACTCCAAGGAAACATATCCACGCAGCAAGCCTGCAGCATCTGATATCCATGTGCCTGAAGCACTTCGAGATCTCTCGCTAAGCTGGTGGGTTTGCAGGAGATATAGAGCATCCGCTCTACGCCATAATCCACGATCTTTTTCAGTGCCTTGGGATGAATCCCGTCTCTTGGGGGATCGAGGATGATAAAGTCTGGGCGTTCTTCGATGGTATCTAACATCTTCAATACATCTCCGGCTATAAATTCACAGTTGTTCAGGCTATTTTCTTTTGCATTATTTTTTGCCGCTTCCACTGCTTCTTCTACAATCTCCACTCCAACCACTTTCTTTGCCACAGGTGCTAAGATCTGTGCAATGGTTCCTGTCCCACTGTATAAGTCAAAGATCACTTGATCTTTGGTTTCTCCAATATAGGAACGTGCAGTCTCATAGAGCACTTCTGCTCCAAGAGAATTCGTCTGAAAGAAGGAAAATGGCGTGATCCGAAAGCGTAGCCCTAAAAGTTCTTCATAAAAATAGTCCCGCCCATACAGAACATCAGTTCTGTCATTTTGCACCACATCCGCCAGACTGTCATTGCAGGTATGTAAAATCCCTGTCAGCGTTCCGTCCAGTCTCAACGAAAGCAATCGTTCCTTCCACTCCTTTAGGATCTGCTCCTCCCAGTCTCCTGCCTGTGTGCTTGTCACCAGATCTGCCAGGATCTCCCCTGTCTTTGCTGCCTTACGCACCAGCAGATGCCTTAGATATCCTGTGTGCTGCATCTTATGATAAAAGGGAAGTCCTTTTCCCTGAAAAAAAGACAAAGTCTCTCTTAAGATCTGCCCAAAATCCTGATCGGCAATCCTGCAGTCCTCCACGGTTACAATATCATAAAAGCTGCCCCGCTTATGCATCCCCAGCGCCAATGGTCCATCTTTTCTCTCATCTCCAAAAGAAAACTCCATCTTATTCCGATACCCATAATGACAAGGACTTTCCTTGATCCCTTCAAACTCATAAGGGGCATCCACTGCCGCATCCAACAGCTTCTTCACCTGCTGCTCCTTCAATGACAGCTGCTCTTCATAAGGCAGATTTTGATACGTACATCCCCCACAAGTGGCAAAATGTCCGCAGGCGGCCTCACACTCTTGTTCTGCACGTCTTAACACTTCTAACACCCGTCCCTCTGCCTTTCCTTTTCGGACTTTGTTGATCTGGAACCGAACCTGCTGGCCTGGCACTGTATTTTTCACCGTCACAGTCTTTCCATCCACCCGCACCTGACCCTTATTGGGAAATAAAACTTCTTCCACCACTCCCTCATAGATCTGTCCTTTTTTCATAGAATCCTCCTTAACAACAATCACACGAAACTATTAAATCATAAAAAAGGAGCCTATGGACTCGTCCAAAGAGTGCATGCTATGCAGACCTTTGCCGAACCCATAAGCCCCCTTTGCGACGAAACTAAGCCCTTGTGCGCGAAGCCCCGTCGTCATCCCTTTTCTATCTCTTTTGCCTACGGCTCTTGTGCTCCTTCGCTTTCATCTTCCTCATCAAAGAAGTCATCATCAAAATCATCATCAAAGTCCTCGTCCAGATCCTCCAGATAATCCGGAGCAAAGAAACGATATACGGCATATGCGATACCCGCTACCGCAGCCACAGCCGCAATGATAATGAAAATCCACATCACCACATTCTGTTTCTTCTCTTCCTCCTTCTTAATATGAAGCAATTCTCCGAGCATTTCATTGGTTTTCGCTGAATTAATCAAATCTCCCATACGGTTCATAGCGGATACCTCTTTTCTTAAAAATATTTTGTACTTCGCAAGGTTGCTTATACCTGTACGTAGTATACCATACTTTCTAAAAAAATACTATAGCGATTCTATTTTTTTCAACTTCGCAAAAGAAGCAAACATCTTTTTAATACCTGCCTTGTCAAAATCCACCTTTACCTCGTAGTCCCGTCCCCCCTCTGTGATATCCAGAACGGTTCCTTCGCCAAATTTCATATGAGAGACTCTGTCTCCCACCACATAATCCAGGGCTTTTGCCTTGGTTACTTTAAACTGCTTTGGGTCAAAGGTCTTGCTCCGAAATGCTTCCTTGGCCTTTTGATAAGCACTGCCAGAATCCGGATGCGAAAGCTTCGTCGCTGCAGTGAGCGCCGTCGTCTCACGAAACAGCTCCTGCGGCACTTCTGTCACAAAGCGGGAGACCATCAGCCGCTGGCTCTCTCCCCGAACCATACGCATCCGCGCCGCAGTCATGGTAAGTCTCTTCATCGCCCTGGTAACACCCACATAACAAAGCCGCCGTTCTTCTTCGATCTCCTCCATTGAGTGTTCTGATAAGATCGACAGAAAACTTGGAAATATGCCTTCTTCCATACCTGCCAAATATACATAGGGAAATTCAAGTCCTTTGGCATTATGTATCGTCAGCAGACGTACTCGATTCTCGCTCTCTTCTAAGCCGTCAATATCTGCAACCAATGCCACCTCCTCTAAAAATTCGCTTAAACTTGGCTCCTCTGCCTTCTGCTCATAGAGAACGGCCTTGTTGATCAGTTCCTGGATATTTTCCATACGGGCCTCGGCCTCTTCTGTCCCCTCTTCTTTTAATTCTTCTGCATATCCTGTCTGCTCTAAGATCTCTTTGATCAGTTCACTGATCGTCAGACTGGCAAGCTTTGACCGAAACTCACAGATCAGATAGACAAATGCCTGTACCTTCACAAGTGCCTTCCCAATGCCTGGCACTTCGCTGGCTTCCTCCAGCGCCTCATAAAAACCAAGGCCTTGATTTTCTGCATAGGTCTGTACTTTTTTGACAGTTACCGCTCCGATGCTTCTCTTGGGGACATTGATAATCCGGTGGGCACACAGATCATCTTTGCTGTTGGCAATCACTTTTAAGTACGCCAGAATATCCTTGATCTCTTTACGTGCATAAAAATTTACGCCTCCGATCAGCTTATACGGCACATCTGCCATCATACATTTTTCCTCAAATACACGGGACTGGGCATTGGTCCGATAGAGCACCGCAAAATCCATATAGTCTGCCTTACCTTGATCCACCATCTGCCTGATCTCTTTGACAATCGTGACAGCTTCCAAAGAAGCATCCGAAAACTGCTGAAATACAATCGGATCTCCTTGTCCATTCTCGGTCCACAGCGCTTTTTCCTTGCGTCCTCTGTTGTGGCGGATCACACCGTTGGCCGCATCCAGGATACGTTGTGTGGAGCGGTAATTCTGCTCTAACTTTATCACCTTGGCATCAGGAAATTCTTTTTCAAAATTTAATATATTTCCCACATCCGCCCCGCGGAAGCGATAGATCGACTGGTCGTCATCTCCCACCACACACAGATTCTGATACTTTTTTGCCAGGAGACTGACAAGCTTAAACTGTATAGTGTTGGTATCCTGATACTCGTCCACCATCAGATAGCGAAACCTGTCCTGATATTCATGGAGCACATCCGGACAGCTTCGGAACAATTCTACCGTTTTGCATAAAAGATCATCAAAATCCAGCGCATTATTTTTCTTTAATTCCTTCTCATACGCCAGATATACATCCGCGATCAGCTCCCGCCGAAAGTCACCTTGATATAAGAGCTTCACTTCCTCCGGCAACTGGTCATTTTCCTTTGCATGGGAGATCTCACGCAGCAGATCCCGCTCCTTATACAGCTTGGTATTCACCTGCAGCCTGCTGCAGATCTCCTTGATCACCGTCTTCTGATCCTCGGTGTCATAGATGGTAAATCGCGGCTCAAAGCCAATCCGCTCAATATAGCGCCTAAGTATCCTCACACATAAAGAATGAAACGTGCTGACCCAGACGCTCTTCGCCCCAGCACCCACCATCTGATCCACCCGCTCCCGCATCTCGGAAGCCGCTTTATTGGTAAAAGTGATCGCTAAAATATTCCACGGACTCACTCCGCTCTCCAAAAGATAAGCTATCCGATGTACCAACACCCTAGTTTTTCCCGACCCCGCACCAGCCAGAAGCAAAAGCGGACCTTCGGTATACAGCACCGCCTCTTTTTGTTCTCTATTTAAAACATTCAGATCAACCATCCCTGTTCTCCTCTTTCTACTCAGTCTGTTTCGATATCCCTATCATACCACAAGAACACACGTTCGTCAAACTTTGATTAATGAGCAGACAGTTCTTTTAAAATTTATGGTCAATACCACTTTGTTTTAAGATTGCATTAGCTGTATGCCTGTATGGGTACATTTGAAAAAGCATCTAAGGAAAGCAGTTCGGGAACTGCATTTTTAACACGTTCTATTAGAGCATCAAAAGAACCAGCTTCCAGCACAAGCCCAGGGATGTCATTACTGGTAGCAATCCAGACGCAAGCCTCATTATCCCATGTGAAGTTTACAACATATTCCATATGATACCTCCTGCTGTTTTCTTTCTTCTTGTGAATCATATCACAAAAAATATTGGAAGTCTATTGTCATGAATTGACAGCCTCTCCCAAATCACGATATAATAAGACTCGGATACTGTAGCCCGACAAAAGTTAAAGGATATAAGATGAACGTGAAAAAAATAATTCCCACAAGTATGGCAATGATCATTGTAATGTTGATGATACAGGCGGCATATCTGCTTGACAATAAGGAGATCATTTTCCCGGAGATCGCTGCCATCGCCATTGGCGGGCTGATCGCCCCGAAGATGGTGTGGAATACCAATAAAAGACGCATCTTATTTTTTATTACGTTGTGTGCGGTATTTGGCATAGGGATTGTGAGATATGTCCCGCTGCCGCTCTGGATGCAGATGACGATAGCATTTTTCATCTCCCAGATCCTCTTTATCTATTCAGGAACCACGTTTGCCCCGATGATCTCAGCAATCGTGCTGCCTGTGATGCTGCAGACAGACACTGTGATCTATATCCTCAGTGCCATCCTCTTAACCACCCTGATTCTTGTATGCCGTCTCGTGCTCGAAAAAGCAGATCTGACCGGGCAGACTGTCTATCAAAAGACTGAAGCCCCGCAGAAAAAGGACTACCAGGATGTGCTGAAACGGTTACTGATCGCAGCAGTTGTGATCTTTGCAGCGGTCAGCTTCGATGTCAAATTCGTCGTGGCGCCTCCTCTGCTGGTCGCCTTTACTGAATTTTCCAAGCCGTCCTGCGGCGCCAGAAAAAGAGCATTTACCGCAGTCCTTCTAACGGGAGCGAGTGCCCTCATCGGTGCAGTCTTTCGCTATCTTCTGTGTATTCGTTTTTTGGAGCTTCCGCTGTCTTTCGCCGCAGCTCTTACCATACTCGCAGTGATCCTGCTGATGAAAAAAGTTGCGATGTTTATCCCTCCCGCTGCGGCTGTCTCGATACTGGCGATGTTGATCCCTGCGCCGGCAGTGCCATGGTTTCCCCTTCAGATCACTTTGGGAGCCACGGTTGCCATGGCGGCTGCACTTGTATTTTTCAAAGATCAGCAAAAGATCTGAAGGAGGTTTTTATGTTCCGGAAAATCAAACGTTTCCTCGCCTTGTTTGCCGTTGTCATCATATTGTTGCTATATCTTGTCACCTTTCTTCTTGCTCTCTTTCACAGTGACAAAACCCACGATTTATTGATGCTCTCTTTGGTCGCCACGGTCGTTCTGCCGGTACTTCTCTATCTGTATCTGTGGCTCTACCGGCTGTTTCAGAAAAAAGAAGAAGATTGACACATCAAGCTGCCTTCGCATATATTACACTATAAAATTTTGCGGAGGAACTAAGATTATGAAAAGAATCATCAGTCTGCTTCTGATTGCCGCCCTTGGTCTTTCCACCGGATGCGGCAAACAAGAACAGGCGGCGGACAATCTAACCCCTGTCACTTTAAATGAAGTGGCACACTCTATCTTTTACGCACCCCAATATGTAGCCATTGAAAATGGATATTTTGCAGAAGAAGGCATCAATCTGACACTGGTAACAGGCTTTGGCGCCGACAAAGTGGCTACCGCCCTGGTATCTGGAGAAGCAGATATCGGATTTATGGGCAGCGAATCTTCCATCTATATCTACCATCAGAATCCCGAAGACTATATCGTCAATTTCGCCCAGCTCACACAAAGAGCCGGTAATTTTTTAGTGTCAAGAGAACCCATGGATGATTTTTCCTGGGAAGACATCAAAGGAACATACGTTCTAGGAGGAAGAAAAGGCGGTATGCCCCAGATGGTCTTTGAATTTATTCTGAAAAAGAATAACATTGATCCGGCGGCCGATCTGACCATTGATCAGAGCATCGATTTTGGTTCCACTGCTGCTGCTTTTACGGGGAATAACGCGGATTTCACGGTTGAGTTTGAACCGTCGGCTACCGCGTTAGAAGACGAAGGTGCCGGCTATGTGGTTGCTTCTTTAGGAGAAGCTTCCGGCTATGTGCCTTATACCGCCTACAGCGTCAGACAGAGCTATCTGAGCGAACATCCAGAGATCCTTCAGGCTTTTACCAACGCTCTGCAAAAAGGAATGGACTATGTGCAGTCTCATACACCGGAGGAGATCGCCAAAGTGATACAGCCTCAGTTTGAAGAGACGGATCTTGAGACCATCACAAAGATTGTCACCCGCTATTATGAGCAGGATACCTGGAAAGACAATCTGGTCTTTGAGAAAGAGAGCTTCGATCTCTTACAGAATATCTTACAAGAAGCAGGAGAACTGCCAGACTGGACACCTTATGAAGATCTGGTAAATACAGACTTTGCAACCAAAGCAGCAAAATAATCCTATACCACCATTACGAGACAGGACATTTTGCCCTGTCTCGCAGCATCAACAGCAGTTATACCAACACTTCTCTATTGCTCTCAATCACCATTTGATACCAGTAAAAGGATTTTTTTCTCAGACATGCCAACGTGCCGCTTCCATCTTCTTGTTTATCCACATAGACAAACCCATACCGTTTTTTCATCTCTCCAGTGCCTGCACTGATCAGGTCAATGGGCGCCCAGGAAGTATATCCCTTAAGCTCCACACCGTCTTCTTCCACCGCAGCCTTCATGACACGAATATGCTCTCGCAGATAGTCAATCCGGTAATCACTATCTGCCGGTCTGCTCCCGAAGGGCAGATATTCACATTGGCCACTCCGCCTCCTCTGCTGTCTTATCTTAATCCATTCAGTAACAAACCGCTTGGGTTGACGCTGCCTTCTGCGGCTTCTAACAATTCCAGATAATCATCCGAATTAGTCACCAGAACCAGAGTCTCCAGACAGTATCCTTTTCCTTTAATCAATTCTCCCCCTGTCCGATTAATATAAAAAAACCTATACACACAAATATGTCCTGGATCTGTCTCCTAGATTTATCTCTGCATATAGGTTTGACAAGAATCTTGACGCCAGGACAGCTTATGGAGTATGCTAGAGATGACTTGGAACCAGAATATTAGAGAAGAGGAGAGATCTATGCGAGAGATAGAAGTAAGCCGCATTACCGATACGGTGGAACGGCTCTGCATCGAGGCAAATGAGCATCTGCCTGCGGATGTAAAAGCCGCGATCTTACATTGTCGTGACTGTGAGGACGGGGTTGTGGCCAGAGATGTACTGGATCATATCGTGGAAAATTATGAGATTGCAGACAGAGAACATGTGCCTGTCTGTCAGGATACAGGGATGGCCTGTGTCTTTTTGGAGATCGGACAAGATGTCCATCTGGTGGGAGGTGATCTTGCAGAAGCGGTACATGAGGGCGTGCGCAGAGGTTATGAAAAGGGTTATCTTCGAAAATCCGTCGTAAAAGACCCTGTACGCCGCGGCAATACCGGGGACAATACGCCGGCTATGATCTATACGGAGATCGTTCCGGGAGAACAAGTCACCATCACCGTAGGCCCTAAGGGCTTTGGAAGTGAAAATATGAGTGCCATTCGTATGTTAAAACCATCCGCAGGACTTCAGGGGATCAAAGATTTTATCTTAGAGACTGTGGAGGCAGCCGGACCGAATCCCTGCCCGCCTATGGTGGTCGGCGTCGGTATTGGGGGCACATTTGACAAGGCGGCGTTGCTGGCAAAAAAAGCATTGATGCGCCCTTTGGATACCTCTCACCCAGATCCTTTTTATGCAGATCTGGAACAAGAGATGCTACAGAAAATCAACGAACTAGGGATCGGACCTCAGGGATTTGGCGGGAAAACTACTGCCCTTGGGCTGAATATCGAGACACTGCCGACCCATATCGCCGGGATGCCCTGTGCGATCAATATCAGTTGCCATGTAACCAGACATCAAAAGGAGGTACTCTGATATGGAAAGACATCTGACACTGCCACTTACGGAAGAACTCGCCCAGACGCTCCATGCCGGAGATACGGTCTATCTTACCGGGACGATCTACACCTCCAGAGATGCGGGACATAAAAGGATGTGCGAGGCACTGGCAAGGGGCGAGACACTGCCTTTTGATCCCAAGGATGCCACGATCTACTATGTAGGCCCTACTCCTGCCAAGCCAGGACAAGTGATCGGCTCTGCCGGCCCTACCACCAGCGGCCGTATGGACGCCTACGCCCCTACCCTGATGTCTGTGGGAGCCAGAGGCATGATCGGCAAAGGTGCCCGTCTTCCAGAAGTAATAGAAGCTATGAAGACATATCACGGCGTCTACTTTGGCGCGATCGGAGGCGCCGGCGCACTGCTTGCCAAATGTATCAAAAAAGCAGAACTGATTGCCTATGAAGACTTAGGTGCAGAAGCTCTGCGGGAATTATATGTGGAAGAGATGCCTCTGGTGGTCATCATCGACTGTGAAGGCAGAAATCTCTACGAAGAAGGCAGAGCCTCCTATCTGGCTTCTCGTTCTTAACAAAAAGCTGCCGTAGGACCATCGCTCATCAAGTCCTGCAGCAGCTTTTGATATCCTGTTTCCTCACCAGAGTCTGCCAGCTAAAAATGTCAGCCTGATCAGGGTAAAACAGTCGTCTTTATGAAGCTCTATGGGCATATTTAGTTCCTTCAGTTCTGTCTCATTTTGAAAGACCCGGATCAGGCCGTCTTCAAAACACTGAATCGCATTGACCACTGCTTTGGCAGCATCCGCCTGTTTTTCTGAATAAACCCTGCCAAATCCTACTTTTCCCACAGATGCCTGTTCTTCCACTTCTTCTTTGGTAAGATAGGGGATCACCTGAACATCCGTTCCCTTTTGATTATAATTTTCCACTTCGATCTTTACCAGTTCTGTTAAAAAATCCCGAAGTGTTGCCACGCCGTCTGGCAGCTCATATGGAACCTGCTCCAATATCGCTTTGCGTTTTCCGGCTGCTTTCATATTGATATAGATTGTCATAAACACCCACCTGTTCTACCTATTCATCCCATCCGTCGGTAAAACGGATATTGACACAGATCATCCGAACGACCACGCCCTCTTCCAATTCCATATCCCTGATATCAGTAACAGCAGGAAGTTCGGCATCCTCTTCTGTAAGTTCTAAGCTGATCCAGTCATACAACGCTTCATTGGCAAGCTCCACCGTTTCTTCCAGGGTATCACCCTCTGCCTCACAACATGCCAGATCTGGAAACGTAGCCTGATAAGTCCCTTTTTCTGTCTTTTTGATCCTTGCCGGATACATAAATTTCATAATATTGGCTCCTTTTCTATTCCATAGGCATCCCCGCGTTCATGAACCAGATGATAACCCACGCGCTGCACTCTCTGTGCCAGGCACACTAAGCACTCTGCCGCTTCTTCTCCTGTACAGATTTTATTGTCATACAGATCATACTGTTTTCTATTCTGTACCGGAGACAGATTGGGCATCACTACATTGGCTCCCACAGACAATCCTTTCTCTCTGCCTTTCGGGTCCAAAGTTCCCAAGGCAGTGGTAGCCGGAAGCAGTACCTGCGGCAATAAAATCCGGATCAGCGACAATAAGTACAGCGTCATCGACACGCTGCCTGCAGGCTCTTTGGCAAAAATGGTATCATGATGAGGGATAAAAGGCCCGATCCCAACCATATGGGGTTTTAATTCCTTTAAAAACATCAGGTCTTCTGCCAGACAATTAAGCGTCTGTCCTGGAGAACCCACCATAAATCCGGCTCCCACCTGATAGCCCAGCTCTCTTAGATCATGCAGACACTGCTTACGTACCGCCAGACTCATACTAGAAGGATGCAGCGTGCCGTAATGCCTCTCATTGGCTGTCTCATGGCGCAACAGATAGCGGTCCGCCCCAGCTTGACGAAACAGGCGATAACTCTCCTTACTCCGCTCACCGATCGACAGAGTGATCGCGCAGTCCGGATATGTCTCCCGGATTGCCCGGATGATCTCAGCCATCCGTTCATCCGTAAACCAGCGATCCTCCCCGCCTTGCAGAACGAATGTTCGGAATCCAAGCTGGTATCCTTCCCGGCAGCAGTCTAAGATCTCCTCTTTACGGAGCCGATAGCGGCAGGCATGGAGATTGCCCCTGCGAATCCCGCAGTAATAACAGTCATTTTTACAATAATTGGTAAATTCTATCAGGCCTCTTACATAGACTTTCTCCCCATAATACTGCTTTCGGATGCGGACTGCTTCCTTTGCAAGCCCCTGAACCGTGTCCGGGTCTTCTGCACAGCCAAGCAGCTCGATCCATTCCTCTTTGGTAATATCGGTATCTTTGATATATCTCTTAGCGATCTCTTTCACAATGAAGTCCTCTATTTTACAAACATCCTGACCAGTGTCTCTTTGATCTTATAATAAGGCTGATACCGCATCGGCAAATCCAGCCATGTGAATTTTTTCACAATACTTTTTTCATGGCTGAAGGTCTCAAAGCTCTTCCTTCCATGATAGGAACCCATCCCGCTGCTGCCCACGCCGCCAAATCCCATCTCGGAAGTAGCCAGATGGATAATCGTATCATTGACACAGCCTCCGCCAAAGGAAAGCTGTCCTAAAAAGCGCTCTTCGATCCTGGCATCGCTGGTGAAGAGATACAGTGCCAATGGTTTGGGCCTATGTTTGACAAAGGTATAGGCCTCCTTCATGGAGGATACTGTGATAATGGGAAGCAGTGGGCCAAAGATCTCTTCCTGCATCAAGGCATCCTCTGCGGTCACTCCCCTGAGCACCGTGGGCGCGATCTGAAGGGTCTGTGCATCCCATTCTCCCCCATGAACCACTTTCTTTTGATTGATCAGACCGATTACACGGTCAAAATGTTTTTGATTGATCATCTTGCCATAGGAAGGATTCAAAAGAGGCTTTTTACCAAATTGTCTTACAATCTCCCGTTTGATATGATGCAAAAGCTCTTCTTCTGCTTCCTGTTCCACAAGCACATAATCAGGGGCTACACAGGTCTGTCCGCAATTGAGATATTTCCCAAAGACCAGCCTCCTTGCCGTCAGCTTCAGATCGGCTGTATGCTCCACAATACAGGGACTTTTCCCACCCAGCTCCAGGGTCACCGGAGTCAGATGCGCAGAAGCTTTTTCCATCACCAGACGTCCCACACGGACACCTCCGGTAAAGAAGATATAATCAAATCTCTGCTCCAGGAGGTTTTGATTTTCCTCTCTGCCCCCTTCTACCACTGCCACATATTCCTCTTTATAAGTCTCAGAAATCATCTGTGCGAGCACAGCAGAAGTTGCAGGGGCATAGGCGGAAGGTTTGACCACGCAGCAATTTCCTGCTGCCAGTGCCCCGATTAGTGGCTCTAAGGTCAAAAGTACCGGATAATTCCACGGAGACATAATCAGTACCACCCCATAAGGCTCCTGTATCGTAAAACTTTTGGAGGGAAATTGGGCCAGCGGAGTCCTTATCAAACGCCTTTTAGTAAAAGAAACCAGATGCTTTTTCATATAGCGAAGCTCTGAGAGCGTCAGCCCGATCTCACACATATAGGATTCGGCGCGGGATTTTCCAAGATCCGCTAAAAGTGCCTGTGACAGTTTCTCTTCGTATGCAAGCAACGCCTGCTCCAAAGACGTAAGCGCTTTCATCCGCTCCGTAACTGCCAAGGTCTTGCCCGTATCAAAAAACGCTCGTTGTTTTTTTATCAATGTATCCGTCTTCATGGGTTATCTCCCCTTTACTTCTCGGTAGATCCGTTCTAGTTCCTTCTGATTCATCAGCACTGGAACCGGATACAGCGGATTGCCTTCTTTGTCTGCATGGCCGGCCATCACAGGAATATCCTCCTCCTGGATCTCCGGCAGATGACGCGGAATCCCCATCGTATCATTCATCCACTGAATCCAGTCGATAAAACAGGCCGCGGCATCTTTGTCTTTCATCCCGCGCTCCACAACACCAGCATTTTTAGAAAGACGCGCCAGCTTCTTTTCACAGGCCCGGCCATACATCCGCAGCACGATGGGCAGGATCACCGCATTGGCCAGCCCATGAGGCGTCCCATACTGACCGCCAAGAGAATGGGCGACCGCGTGAACATATCCTACATAGGATTTGGTAAACGCCACTCCTGCGCAATAGGCGGCCTTTAGCATCCCGCTGCGGGCCTCTTTGTCATTTCCATCGTCATAGGCGGCTTTTAGATACTGATAGATCAAATGTACCGCCTCTTCTGCCATCATACGCGTCTCTTTCGTGGTGGAATTGCCGATATAGGCTTCCACTGCATGCGTCAGCGCATCCATCCCTGTAGTGGCTGTCAGTCCCTTGGGAAGCCCCAGCGTCTCATGATAGTCCAATACGGCATAGCGCGGGATCAGACTAAAGTCATTGATCGGGTACTTATGATGTTTTTCGCTGTCTGTAATCACGGCCGCCAGCGTCGTCTCACTGCCTGTCCCCGCAGTGGTGGGAATCGCAATCAAGAGCGGAAGCTTCTTATGTACCTTTAACAATCCTTTCATCTGCCGGATGCTCTGCTTAGGCTTTACAATCCGCGCCCCGGCTGCCTTGGCGCAGTCCATGGAAGAACCTCCTCCAAAAGCAATCAGTGCCTGCGCCCCATGAGAGAGATACATCTCTCTTGCCTCTTCCACATTCCAGATGGTGGGATTTGCCACCGTCCGGTCATAGATACAATAGGAAATCCCCGCCTCCGACAAAGTCTTTTGCAGAAAACAGATAAGCCCTAACTTACGAACTCCGCTGTCTGTGACGATCATCACCGATTCTATGGACTTTTTTTGGCATACATCTGCCACACCAGCCACAGACGGGATAATCTTCGGATTCCGATAGGGCAAGAGAGGAAGTGCGAAACGAAAAACCATCTGAAAGCTTCTGCAATACCATTTTCTCGTAATCCACATATCGTTATACTCCTCAGTCCATAAGATAACGTTAAAATCTACATCTCAGTATACCCTGTTTTTGCATGTCCGGCAACTGTTTCTTCTGTGTCTTCAGCGTCTTAGGCACACACCGGTCAGGCTGCACAGGCCAAATGCTGCGATGTCCACACAGACAATTGTAGCTCCCACCGGCGTGGATGCCAGGATCGAGAGCAAGATCCCTGTGGATGCGCACACCACTGACAGCATTGCAGAACATACGATCACTCCACAAAAACTTTTAAAAAGCCGCATGGCAGACAAGGCCGGAAAGATCAAAAGAGCCGAGATCAAAAGCGATCCCACCAGCTTCATGGCCAGTACAATCACAGAAGCGGTCACTACAGCAATCATAAGATTGTAGCGGTTTACCTTCATCCCTGTGGCCTGGGCAAACGTCTCATCAAACGTCACGGCAAAGATCCGGTGATAAAAGAGGACAAAGACCAGTACCACCAGTACAGACATCCCAATACATAACCACACATCCAGGACAGAGAGCGTGAGTATCGCTGTGGAACCAAACAAAGTGCTGCACACATCTCCTGTCAGATTTGCCGATTTGGAAAACAGGTTTAAAAACAGATAGCCGAACGCCAGTGCCCCCACCGAGATCATGGCAATCACCGCATCTCCTTTTAATCTGGCATGCTGTCCGGTGCGGAGCAAAAGGACGGCACAGAAGATCGTAACCGGCAGCACCACTGCGGTATCGCTCGCCACATCCAGCACCGTCCCTATAGCCATAGCGCCAAATGCCACATGAGAAAGTCCATCCCCGATAAATGAAAATCGTTTCAACACCAATGATACTCCCAGCAGAGAGGAAGACAACGCGATCAGCACGCCCACCAGCATCGCATACCTTACAAACGGATAACTAAAATACATCTTAAGCATCTCAAACATGTTGTTCTCCTCCTGTCACAGACAGATACTCTTTACCGATCTCACTGTTTTGATACTCTTCTTTCGTTCCAAAAAACAACGGTTCTTCACTGATATGAAGGATATGATCCGCATACAGCACCGCCGCCCGGATATCGTGAGACACCATAATAATCGTGATCTTCTCCTCCTGATTGAGCCGTTTTAAAAGATCATACATCTCCTGTACTGCCACAGGATCCAAGCCAGCCACCGGTTCATCCAAAAGCAACATATACTTGGTGGCACACAAGGCTCTCGCCAACAGCACCCGCTGCTGCTGCCCGCCTGATAATTCCCGATAGCAGCGTTTAGCCAACGGCAGGATCCCCAGCTTTTTCATATTTTTCTCAGCGATGGCCTTCTCGGCTTTCTGGTAAAATGGATGCCAGCCAAACCTTCCCAAACACCCGGAACGCACAATCTCCTGTACTGACGCTGGAAAATCTCTCTGTACAATGGTCTGTTGAGGCAGATATCCGATCTTGTCTGCCTCTAATCCCTCTCCTGTTGTAATCTCCCCTGCCATAGGCTTCTTCAGCTGCAACAGGGCCTTCATCAAGGTACTTTTCCCAGACCCATTTTCTCCCACAATGCACAGATAATCCCCTTTATTTACCTCAAAATTCAGATTCTGCACCACTGCTTTTCCTTCATAACCCAATACCACATCTTTACACCAAAGCTGCGCCAATCTATTTTCCTCCTGTCACTTCCCATGCCTCACTCAGCACTTTCAGATTTTGTTCCATGATGGAGAGATATGTGGTTCCCTGTGCAATCTCCTGCGTGCTCACTGACTGCATAGAATCCAGCATCAGCACCTTTTGATCTCTCGAACTGGTGTTTCCTGCAATCGTCCGGGCAATCTTTCCATCCGAACCATCGATCTTCAACACGGCTTTCAGGGAAAGCGCCCCTGTTTGATCCGCTAAAAATGTAATGGTCTCAAAGCTTGCTTCCGTCTCTGCCGAACAGCCGGCAAAAGCCGCATAATACTCGATCCCGTAATCCTCTGTCAGATACCGGAAGGGAAAACGATCTCCAAATAACAGCACCGGCGAATCTGCCTGTTCCACCACATTTTGATAATCAAGGTCCAGGTTCTTAAGCTTTTGCACATAGGTCTCCCCTTGCCGCCAATAGAGATCCCTGTGTGCCTCGTCCAGCTCACAGAGCACCTCTGTCACCTTTTCACAGATCACTTCGGCATTGCGAAGGGACAGCCATACATGTTCATCGGCTTCTGCTTCCTCTTCTTCATGCTCATGCCCTCTCCCGGTCTGCATCCCTTCCACATGCTCCTCCTCCTTCACAGCCTCGCCTAAGATCTCTAAAAGATTCAGGGTCTTTCGCTCTGGATTGCCTCCATACCTAAGCGCCGCCTCCACCCAGCCATCCGACTCTCCTCCCACATAGAGAAACAGATCTGCATCTGCAATCTTCTGCATATCCCACACCGTCGGCTGATAGCTGTGCAAGTCTGCTCCATTTGTCATAAGGAGCGTAAGCTCCACCTCTCCGAGGCGCTCTCCCAAAATCTGTTTTACCCAGTCGTACTCCGGAAATATGGTGCATACAATCTGTAGTTTTTCTTTCTCTTGCGGCACTTCCTGTCTCCCACAGCCCAGCACTCCCGCCATTATCCATACAGTCAGTATAGATAAATAATACTTAAATTTTTTCATCCTGACCTCCCTGTCCCATACAGCCTTCACACTGGCCAAACAACATCGTCCTGCCCTCATCTAGCTGAAAATGATGTCTTTTCATCACCTGCAAAAACAAGGCCTCACTCTCCGTATCTTCCAGATGATATAGTCTTCCGCACACGGAACACTTCATATGCAGATGTCTGTCACAATGTTCGCCGCATACCATCTGATATAAAAATTTTCGGCTGTTTCCCTTGACAAACCTCTTTACCAGCCCCTCTTCCACCAGCTTTGGCATAATCCGGTAGATGGTGCTTTTTCCCGGAACACTGACCAATGCTTTCTCCTCTTTCAACCTCCTACACAGTCCCTCGATAGTAAATGCCTCTTCGCTGTGCGCTTTCATATATGCTAGGAGCATCCTCTTTTGCTCTGTCTGATACTGCGCCATATCTTTCCTCCCAATATGAGAATTACTCTCATATTATAGTTCCTTTTCTATAAATGTCAAGAGGAGAAATTTTTAATACCTTCTGACCCACATTGACTTTCCTGCCAATTTTTGATAAAATTTAACTCACGGAGGTGATGATATGAATATTGGCGCATTATCGGTTTCCATGGCTACAAGCAGTGCAAGTCAAAGTATGAACATCCTGATGCTTGATAAGGTCTTAGATACCGCAGAAGAGACCAGTGATGTACTAACAGAAATGATGGACTCTGTCACAATTCCCGGATTGGGAGAACATATCGATATTCGGGTATAGCGCAAGAGATCCATATGATCACAGACACAAAATTCCCGGCATCTGATCCTGATGCCGGGAATTTTTCTTGTTATCGTGTTATTATTCTCCCTTTTATCTAGTTTTTAATACTACATATATTGACATTCTAAAACAGATGCATTATAATTAGTTTGATATTCAAAATAATTATGGAGGGTTCTCTGCTCTCAGGACCCAGAAAGGTAGATCTATGAACACACAAGCACTAAATATCGGGGAAAAATCGGCAAGACTGCCTCTGATTCAAGGAGGAATGGGCGTAGGAGTCAGCCTGTCAGGGCTTGCAGGCGCAGTGGCAAAAGAAGGCGGAATAGGTATCATCTCCACCGCGCAGATCGGTTTTCGGGAATCAGATTTTGAAAGCGATGCCAAAAAAGCCAATCTGCGGGCCATGGTCACAGAACTTGCCAAAGCCAGAACCCTCGCTGCCAGAGCAGACGGCTCCTGTGACGGACTGCTTGGTTTTAACATCATGGTAGCCACCAAAGACTATGGAGACTATGTACGCACAGCTGCTGAAGCTGGCGCCGACGTCATTATCTCCGGAGCCGGACTTCCCATCGATCTGCCCCGCTACGTGGAAGGAAGCACCACCAAGATCGCTCCCATCGTATCTTCCGAAAAAGCCGCCCGCATCCTCTTAAAGATGTGGGACAAACATCACCACCGCACAGCAGATTTTCTCGTTATCGAAAGCGCGCATGCCGGCGGACACTTAGGATTCTCCCACGAGACCCTCTCCCACCTCTATGATGAAGATTTTGACCCCAACTACGACCAGGAGATCCAAAAGATCATCTCCTGTACAGACAGTTATGCCAAAAAATACAACACCACCATCCCCGTCATCCTCGCCGGCGGCATAAGAACCGCCGACCAGATCCGCCACGCCCTCTCCTTAGGCGCCTCCGGCGTCCAGATCGCCACCCCCTTTGTCGTCACCGAAGAATGTGACGCCGCCCCCGCCTTCAAACAAGCCTACTTAGACGCCCACGCCGAAGACATCCACATCGTCACAAGCCCCGTAGGCATGCCTGCCCGCGCCATCCAAAACCCCTTCTTAGACAAAATAGCTGCCGCCAAAGAACCCATCACCAAATGCTACCGCTGCCTAGAAAAATGCAGCCCCAAAACCGCCCCCTACTGCATCACCCAAGCCCTGATCCGCGCCGTAAAAGGCGACACCCAAAACGGCCTGATCTTCTGCGGAGACAACGCCGCATACCTCACCCAACTCACCACTGTCCCCGCCCTGATAAAGACTCTCTTCCCTGTCTAATACAGCCCAAACACCATCCCTCCCCCGATATCCAAGGGCTGCCAGAAAGGGGCTGTAGCAAAATGGAGCCTCTCGCCCACACCCCTACCTAACACAGCGTCAGAAAAACGAGCGCCAGAGCTATCATAAAGGAACTGCTACCACATAAAGCCTCCCACCCCTCCGCCTGACACAGACTCGGAAAAGCGGGCTTCTGGGCTTTGCGTCAATAGTGCTGTGTAGATTGGAGCATACAAATGTTGCCGACTGTCCGATACATTCTATGCAGACATTGACCAAAGCCCAGAAGCCCGCTTTTCCGACGCCCCCCGCTCACTCACCCCTCGCCTTTCTCAATCCTCTCCGCCAAATCACTCAAATACAAAAACCTCTCCATCTTCTCCTCCAGCACCCTCTCCTGTTCCTCCTTCTCCTCCATCAACCGATTCAGCTTCACAAAATCCGTCGCTGCCCGTTCGATCTCCCCCTCCAACTGTGCAATCCTCTCCTCAATCCCTTCGATCTCCGCTTCAATCCCCTCATAATCCTTCTGCTCCTGCCAGCTAAACCGAAGCTTTGTCGTCTTCACCTTCTCTGTCTTCCCAACACCCTTATTCTCTACCTTCTCGCGCACTTCCTTTGATGGCGCCTTCGCCTCCAGATAATCCGAGTATCCTCCTTCATACTGCCGAAGCCGCCCATCCCCTTCAAAAGCAAACAGCCGCTCTGCCGTCTTATCCAGAAAATACCGGTCATGTGACACTATCAGCAAGATCCCAGGAAATCTCTCTAGATAGTCCTCCAAGATCGCCAGCGTCTGGATATCCAGATCATTGGTCGGCTCATCCAGGATCAAAATATTTGGTGCTTCCATTAGCACTTTCAACAGATACAGTCTCCGTTTCTCTCCGCCTGACAACTTCTCAATCAGAGAATATTGAAGTGCCCCATCAAATAAAAACCTCTCCAGCATCATAGATGCAGACACGCTTCCATCCTCTGTCTGCACATATTCTGCGGTATCCTTGATATAATCAATCACTCGTTTTTTAGGGTCCAGATACTCATTTTCCTGTGAAAAATAGCCGATCTTCACTGTAGGCCCAAGGATAACCTCACCCCGATCCGGCTGCTCCAATCCCATAATCAGCTTCATCAATGTGGTCTTCCCGCAGCCATTCGGACCCACAAATCCAATTCGGTCCTTTTTCCGAAATGCATAACTAAATCCGTCAATCAAAAGCCCTTTTCCATAGCCTTTTGACAAATCTACTAGTTCTAACGTCTTCTTTCCCAGTCTGGAAGAGACAGTGCTGACCTCCACTTTTCCATCCTGTACAGGTGCCTTTGTGATATTTTTCAATTCTTCATATCGTTGGATATGCGCTTTTTGCTTGGTGGCACGCGCCCTTGCCCCGCGGCGCATCCATTCCAGTTCGATCCGCAGGATATTTTTATTTTTCTGATAAGTGGCCAGCTCCTGATCCTCTCTCTTTGCCTTCGCTTCCAAAAATCCGGCAAAATTCGTCTGATAATGGTACAATTTCCCCTTATCGATCTCTACCATCTTCTTGCATACCCGATCTAAAAAATACCGGTCATGCGTCACCATCACCAGAGCTTTCTTTCTCTGTATCAGATAATTCTCAAGCCAGAGCACCATCTCGCTGTTTAAATGGTTGGTAGGCTCGTCCAGCAAAAGGATATCACAAGGTGCCATCAAAGCTGCTGCCAGTGCCACCTTTTTCTTCTGTCCTCCTGAGAGATGATCGATCACTTCATTCTCATCCTCAAAACCCATCACATGCAGAATTGCCTTACTGTCTCCTGCGATACTCCACTCATTGTCTTCCGTACGATTGGCTGTCACCACATAGTCATAGATCGTCATCTGCTTGGGAAATTCTGGATTCTGCGGCAAATACCGTACATACACCTGATTCCCTTTCACCACTTCTCCCTGATCCGGCTGTTCTTCCCCCGCCAGGATCCGAAGCAGCGTAGACTTTCCTGTCCCATTGATGCCGACAATCCCGATCTTATCTCCCTCTTCAATTCCAAAATCCACTCCATCAAACAGAAGCTTGTCTGTAAAATTTTTCCGAATCCCCTTCCCGGTCAATAAATTCATCTAATTCTCCCTAATAAAGTTCCGCTACTGCTTCTCCTGTGCCCTGGATCTGGAAGCATTTCTGGCTGCTTCTCATCCAGAAATCCTTCCGGGCACTGGATAAGCTTCCGCTGTAAAAAGTCCCGCTACTGCTTCCACTGTTAATCCACAAAATCTGATTCCCTAAGTAATTTATTTCCGTATTCATCCTGGCTCTTTTTTGTCACTCGTTCAATCAGATGCCGAATACTTCCTTTTCCTGCACGTTCAATCGCAGCGTCTATGATGTCTTTTACCTCCGCCACAGTCACCAAATGGTCATTGGTCTGTCTGCTTCCGATCTCCCCATACAGTGCTAACAGTGCAAATTCATCAAACGTATATTCCTGCTCCAGCGCATATGATTTTCCAAATGCCACCAGTTCATCATTGGTAAAGACCGGGATATCGATGGTATATTCAAATTTAGAAGCAAAATTTTTATTTTTACGGAATAATCTTTCAATCTCTTCCGCTGTATCCTCCAGGATCACTAACAGTCCGCCGGTATCTGTCTCCATGGTCAGGCTAAGTGCCATCATCGTTGCATCCGAGACTTCTCCGGCCCTCTCAATAATCAGTGCTCCGCTTTTTAAATTGGAAAACACTTCATAGATATCCTTGGTGTTTAATTTCTTTCCTGTGATCTTGGCCAGCTTACTTCCTGCGATCCAGTTTTGTTTTTGCAGTGCTTTGACAATATCAATCGCCAAGGTCGTCTTCCCATTGCCTGGCTCTCCGGTGATGACCAGATTACCGCTCGAAGACGTTGTCATCCCTTTTCTGGAATCCCCTTTTAACAGGAGGGACAACTGCTCACTCATACCTCTTACCGAAGTAAAATAGTCAAACAGCCGCACTTGTTCTACCGTCAGATGGCCTTCCTCTACGGCTTTTTGTGACATCTCCACAGACAATGCGCGTTCCAGTTCCTGAATCATATTCATGGAAGCCGTGTCTCCAGACAGCTTTTCCCGCTTAAGTAGCGTCGGCTCCGGCACAAGCTCCTCGATGGAGAGTTCTTCCTCCTCTTTTTCCGGCTTCTGATTTTGCTCAGGTCTTTCCACCGGGGATTTTTCTTTGGATTTTTGTTCTTCATCCATCTCTTCTAGGATCTGACGTACATCTTTGGGGATCTCTTCTGAGATGCCGGAGATCAGTTTCATCAGTTCAACGGTCTCCTGTTTTACCTTTTCCTTACGCTTTTGTTCCTGTTTTGCAGTCGCTTCCAAGACCGCCTCCGTCTCGGCGATCTTATCTTCCCATTTGGCAAGAATCCCATGGATGGTCTCATTTTCTTCTGGCTGCCCAGCATCGTCTGCCGAAGCGATATCGTCGTCTAAGAAAGGGGTGCCTTCGAAATCAGGAGTTAGTTCTTCCTCCGGCTTCGACTCTTCTCCCAATGGCGAAAAATCTTCAATCGTCAGCTCTGATTCTTCTTTCGCTTCCGGCTCTTCCTCTTCTAATGATGGAAAATCCTCGATCACCAGCTCTGATTCTTCTTCCGCTTCCGGTTCTTCCTCTCCCAATGATGGAAAATCCTCAATCACCAGCTCTGATTCTTCTTCCGCTTCCAGCTCTTCCTCTTCCAATGAGGGAAAGTCCTTGATCACCAGCTCTGCTTTCTCTTCCGCTTCTGGCTCTTCTTCTTCCAATGGCGGAAAATCCTTAATCACCAGTTCTGCTTCCTCTTCCGCCTCTTCTTCTCTCAATGATAGAAAATCCTCGATCACCAGCTCTGGTTCTTTTTCCGCTTCTGGCTCTTCCTCTCCCAATGGCGGAAAATCCTCGATCACCAGCTCTGCTTCCTCTTCCGCCTCTTCTTCTCTCAATGATGAAAAATCCTCGATCACCAGCTCTGGTTCTTTTTCCGCTTCTGGCTCTCCCAATGGCGGAAAATCCTCAATCACCAGCTCTGGTTCTTTTTCCGCTTCTGGCTCTTCCTCTCCCAATGGCGGAAAATCCTCGATCACCAGCTCTGCTTCCTCTTCCGCCTCTTCTTCTCTCAATGATGGAAAATCCTCGATC
>CAJUGG010000077.1 GCA_910585995.1 uncultured Lachnospiraceae bacterium | reverse complement strand
CGGGTCCTGCCGGTTCTGTCGGTCCGACAGGTCCCCAGGGTCCACAGGGCTTACAGGGAGTCCAGGGGCTTGCAGGTCCGACTGGCCCGATGGGTTCTGCAGGTGCCACTGGCCCGACAGGTCCGGCCGGAATGATGGGTGCCGCAGGCCCCACCGGAGCGACCGGTCCCACAGGCCCGACAGGTCCTCAGGGGCTGCAGGGAATCCAGGGTCCGCAAGGTTCCACCGGAGTAGCCGGCCCTGCTGGAGCGACCGGCCCGGCTGGTGCCACAGGAGTGCCCGGAGCTATAGGTCCGACGGGTCCCCAAGGTCCGCAGGGCCTGCAGGGACTGATGGGAGCGACTGGACCAACCGGACCCGCCGGAGATCCCGGACTGATGGGGGCTACCGGAGCGACAGGTCCTCAGGGTGTGCCAGGTGAGATTGGTCCCACTGGTCCGGTTGGTCCCCAGGGTGTACCAGGAGCAACCGGTCCGACCGGAGCTGCAGGAGACCCTGGAGCGATAGGTCCCATTGGTCCGACCGGCCCTCAAGGCGTACCCGGAGCGACAGGTCCCACAGGCCCGACCGGCCCTCAGGGCGTGCCAGGCCCGACCGGACCCACAGGCCCAACCGGTCCTCAGGGCGTGCCAGGCCCGACCGGACCCACAGGCCCAACCGGTCCTCAGGGTGTGCCAGGCCCGACAGGCCCCAGCGGCCCGACTGGTCCTCAGGGCGTGCCAGGCCCGACAGGCCCCAGCGGTCCAACCGGACCCACAGGTCCAACTGGCCCCAGCGGCCCAACCGGTCCTCAGGGCGTGCCAGGTCCGACTGGCCCAACCGGCCCAGCTGGTTCAACTGGACCTAATGGTGCCACAGGCCCTACAGGCGCTACGCCAACATTGAGCATAGGGACAGTCACCACAGGTGCCCCTGGCTCCGCGGCAGCAGCAACCATTACTGGAACTGCTCCCAATTTTATCCTTAACCTTACGATACCTCGTGGCGTCACTGGCCCTGCTGGTACTGCCTAAAAGGAAAAAGGGGCTGTCACCAAATGTGACGCCCCTTTTTATATGTGACAATAGATTTGCTGGCGAAGCCTGAAATCTAATCTTCCAAGTCATCATCTTCAAGAGAGAAGCCTATAGAATCCGAAATATAATCCAGATAATCTATGATATGGGCCATCTGCTTGTTCAGGCTGTTAATTTTTCGTTCCAGATAAAACAATCTTTTAGAATATACAAAAGATTCTATATTTTCTGAGTGTTCCTGATACAGATCCCATAGATTGTCCATCTCATCCTTTGCAATACCCGTAATTTCATGTAACGTCTCCGTAAAGCGACGCTTTGACATACGGCGAATGACAATCATATCTTCACAGTAAGTAAGAAGACGAAAAATAGAATCCATAAGTTTCTTATCTATATCAAGTGTCTCTGCAGCATACTGGAGATTTTCATGTTCTTTATATATGATATCGAATATACGTTCTGTATATTCCGTTTTCAATTCTGAAGGAAGTTTTCTAAAATCCGTTAAAGCCAGAAAAGAATCTGTCTTAGAACGTACTTCATTTTCAATCGGTTCCCAGAAAAAAGGCTGATTATATAACTTTTTAATCTCTTCCCAGTGATAAGGTGATTCTGTTGTTTTAATATGCTGAACGATGAGAGAACTGATTTGCCTTTGTACTGTTTTTTCGAGTTCTTCATTTTCAGGGTCTCTTTGTAAAGGCTGTAAAAGTGAAGTGATCGTATTTATCATAAAAATAACTCCATTTCTAGTAAATAATCATCTGAATCATATTCGGGTATATCACGTGAATAATCCAGAATTACGGATTCTACATCATAGTTGATGGAATTGTCATTCAATATTTGACGGATCTGGCTTTTCAGTTCCATAGAACGAAAAACAGAACGCTTTTTGCCATATTTCGTATTTAAGGTATGGATGATATGCTCAGGATTGGGAGCACTGCTTTTCAACTCATGTTTTAAGAGAGAAAAAGCAGTAGTCAGGATTTGTTCTATATTTGTTGTTGTAAGTTCTGCCTGCTTATAATAACGATAAGCCTCCTTGCCCTGTGCTGTGATAATATAAAAGGAATTTTTATCAACCATCTTTTTTTTCCAGAGTCCAAAATCATTTGTTCTTCTGAAAAAATTAGAAAGACTTTGACTGGAGATGTTCAGGTGTTCTGCAATCCGATGCTGATTCATCATGCGGTTTTGGGATAAAAGATCAAGAACCGGAACCAGATATTTATAACGGAAAAATGTCCCGTATCGTTCCTGTTTCTTGAGTTCTGTGCCAGCTTCCTGAACAATCATGGCAATTGTTTTAATCGCAGTGTAATAATATATTTTTTGATGTTCTTCTTTGTCAAAAATCTCCAGGAGATGTTCCATGGCTTCCAGTTTTTGTTCCTCTAGTTGAAATGATGGAAAAAGTTCACTGATTGTCTGATTTAATATTCCTTGTACTAAAATATCTTTTAGTTGCTCGGTCTGTTCGCCAAGAAGATCCCTATCATATGAAAGGTTGGTCAATTCATCAAATAATTTATCCAATATACAATGTTGATTCACAGGTGTACCTCCCTTCATCTATGTAACGTTTTAGTAACGTTATAAAAATTATACAAATTTTTGCCTCATTATGCAAGCATTTGTTGCCTCTTTTAAGAAGATTCCTGCTCAATCCGGATCGTTTTGTGATTGCCATATTCCTTTTCCTGAAGAGGATAAAGGGTGTAGATCTGGTAACAATGGCAGATCTGACAAGAATGGGCACAATCTTTATTTCTGTGATGGTACGTCAGATGCCCGTCAGCATTCTGATTTTTCGTAGACAGATCTGTTGCAGGAACAGATAAAAAACCAATAGGTCCTTTGGAAAGTCTTGGCCTGCAGCAGTTGGCAAGTACAGAAATGCCTTTATGAGTTTGTGAAAAATATCTCATTTTATTCTCAAAATGGGATAAGGATTCTGAATAGCTTGAGATTACTTCCATGTTAATCTGGTAGTTATTCCACAGAAATGCCTGATCTAAATCTTCAAGGGCATCCCGGCAGACTAAATAGATCAATCGTCCAATAAAATCCAGATCGACAGCTTCTAGCTGCAAAGGTCTGACAGAAAGATCTTCATAATATTCTTTCTTAGTTTCTTTGTCTTTATAGATAAAGCCAATTTTTTTGTGATTTTCTAAAATCGTGTTCCCGGTGGAGGAGAGTAAGGTACAGATATTGGTTTTTTCTACACAATTCCAGCAAGAACCAAGAAACACCAGTTTGATGTAGAAGGCAGGATTTTTAATCTGTTGTTGGGCAAGCCAATTGCTGATTACATGTTTGGTGGAAGGATTCATAGCTAATTCCGGGAAAATTACAATGTCTACTTGCTTCTGGTTCAATGTTTCCAATACTTCAAGATATGCATGATTGATTTTTTCATGTAGAGTAATATCTGTGTGGATTTCAAAATAGTTGCGTGCTGGTGTTTCGGATAATTTAATCTTGAACCATGAATCTTTCATAAAAGGTACAACGGCTATTTTTAAAGGAATATCTGGATCAGAGAAACATGTTTTGAATTGTAAATTGTAGTATCTTTTGACAACAATAACAGGTTCATCTGTAATCCGGGGAATGATCGTATAATGTTCCAGCAAGGAGGTGACCTTGGATAAATCCTGCAATTTTACTCCACGGATTTTTTGCAGGGAAGGTGAATAAGAAGCAAAATCTTTTATGGGTTTGTAATAGAGAAGGTAGTTTTGCTGTGCCGTATTCAGCGGACCCATAGTTCCTAACTTACCACTGGACAGCTTAAGATGTTGTTTTAAAAGAGGATATTGATCATATTCACTGAAGACTTGATCCATATAGACCAGCATCCAAACCGCATATTCATCAGGAAGTTTTTCAGAGATATAAGTAGAAAAGATATCTTTAAAAGTTTCAAAAGATATCATGTTGTCCAACAGCTCATCGATGATTTGAGCAATATCCTGATAGAAGGAACGTTCATATGTGCCATTTTTAAGATTTTCTGTATAATTTTTAATAAATAAGGGACTTTCACAAGTATTGACTGAGAGATAGATTTCTACGATCAAATCAAAAATATTTTTAGCATTATGAAATTTTGTGAGTAATTCGTTCATGTTTTATTTCTCCTGACAAATTTTGACAATTCTTGCAATTAGCATACCATAAAACCACAAAAGATACCAGTCAATGATGCAGCTTTGATGACGTTCTGATGTTTTTCTGATGCGCGGGCATGTTAGAGTTTTCACAAAGAAACGGATAGGGGTTTAGCCTAGAAAGAAAAAAAGAGGTGTATGATGAAGAGAAAAAACAGGTTTTGTATCTGTCTGGCGATCTGTATATTTTTGGCGTCTTGTCCTGTTGCGTGGGCGCATACAGAGGAGGAGAAGGACGTGACGCTTGCTCCTTATTTTTTAATTGAAGGTGCGGATCCTGGTGTGGATCATCTGCCGCTGAAGGGGACAGAGGTCAGGACAAACATCAATGGAACCATCGCAGATACTTATGTGACGCAGACCTACGCCAATGAAGGGGAGCATCCGATCAATGCCAGTTATGTGTTTCCGGCTTCTACGAAGGCGTCGGTGCATGGGATGAAGATGGAGATTGGAAATCAGGTGGTGACAGCGGTAATAAAAGAAAAAGAAGAGGCGAAACAGGAGTATGAGGAGGCAAAAAGTGAAGGAAAGAGTGCCTCCCTTTTGGAAGAAATACGCTCGAATGTCTTTACGATGGATGTGGCTAATATTATGCCGGGAGACACGATTCGCATAGAACTGCATTATACAGAATTGGTGGAATCTTCAGAAGGAGTCTGTGAGTTTGTATTTCCTACTGTGGTCGGTCCGCGCTATGCAGGAGAAGTGGACCCAGAAGACGCAGAGGACGGAGACTGGGTGGAGAGTCCCTATCTGGAAGAAGGCGTATCCTTAGACAGCAGCTATGATATTATGGTCAACTTGTCTGCGGGTGTTCCGATTACGGATCTGAGCTGTAAGACGCATGAGGTAAATGTGGAATACGCGAAAAATTCAGAGGCGAAAGTGACTTTGTCCAATCCGCAGGACTTTGCCGGAGACCGGGACTTTATCCTGCGTTATCAGATGACGGGGGAAGAGGTAAATTCTGGGCTGATGTTATATGAAGGAGAAGAAGAAAACTATTTTCTATTGACTATGCAGCCGCCCAAGCGCTATGAGCCAGAGGAACTTTTGCCAAGAGAGTATATATTTGTTCTGGATGTCTCTGGCTCTATGAGTGGTTATCCTTTGGATACTGCGAAAGAACTGATGCGAAGGATGGTATCAAATCTGCGGGAGCAGGATTGTTTTAATCTGTTTTTATTTTCAGATATTGTCTCGGAGATGTCCTTAGAATCCGTAGCGGCTACAGAAGAAAATATGGACTGTGCTGCCGAGCTGATTGATATGCAGGATGGAGGCGGCGGTACAGAGCTTGCAGAGGCTCTAAAACGTGTAGTTGCCACACCAAAGCAGCCGGATATGGCCCGTAATGTGGTAGTGATTACGGATGGCTATATCTATGATGAAGAAGAAGTTTTTGATCTGATCCGTGGGCATCTTGGAGAGAGCAGCTTTTTCTCTTTTGGTATTGGAAGCTCGGTTAATCGTTCCCTGATGGAAGGGATTGCAGATGCAGGGATGGGAGAAGCTTTTATTGTGACCGAGGAAGAAGAGGCAGAAGAGACCGCAGATCGTTTTCGCACCTATATCGAAGCGCCGATACTGACGGACATTCAAGTATCTTTTGACGGGTTTGACGTCTATGATACGGAGCCGTCTGCGATACCGACCTTATTTGCACAAAAACCCATACTGGTGTTCGGTAAATGGCGCGGGGAAGCGACAGGAAACATACAGATCACGGGAAAGACCGGAAGCAACGACTATACACAGACCATCGATGTGTCTCTGTCAGAATCGTCCGAGAACCATCAGGCGATCCGTTATCTGTGGGCGAGAAAGCGGCTGAATATGCTGACTGCTTATGGACATGCCAGGGATGATGAGAAGACCAAAGAAGAGATCATTGCCATCGGGCTAGCACACAATATGGTGACACCTTACACTTCTTTTGTGGCAGTGCTTGACACCATCCGCAACCCAGAGGGAGAGAGTACGGATGTGGATCAGCCGTCTCCGCTTCCAAGGGGAGTCTCCAATCTGGCCATCGGCGGATATCAGACAGGGGCAGAACCAGGTGAACGGTGGATCTTCTGGATGGCAGCGGTGGTGATGGGAACTGGTGTTTGGTATGGTAAGAGAAGGAAAGATAATGAAACAGATTAAAACATATGGGCTTTGTTATCTCTTGGGCGCTTCTGCGGCTTTTTGCCTCAAACTCTATTACAGCCAGGCAGACGCCGATGCGCTATTGTGGATCTTGGCACCCACCGTTGGGTGGGTCAGGGTCCTTAGCGGGATCTCTTTTGGCTATCTGCCTGGGATCGGGTATGTCAACCATGATCTGCGCTTTGTGGTGGCTCCCGCCTGTGCGGGCGTACAGTTTTTGATTATCACCATACTGATGCTGACTTTTTCTTTTACTCATCGGATGGGAAACACGAAGAGGGGACTTGTCTGGACGCTGTATGCGGCAGCAGCCTCCTATCTGTATACCATTGTGGTAAATGGGATTCGGATTACACTTGCCATCTGCCTGCCTGGACTTTTGCAGCAGGCAGGAGTGGTGATGGGGCAGGGGATGCAGGCAAGATTTCATACCATCATCGGCGTAACAGTCTATTTTGTGTCATTACTCTTGTGGTTTCAAGGAGCAGACCGGGCATCGCAAAAGCTGGTGGTATGGCTTCGACTGAAGCAGCGGATCAATAAGACTATGAGACGGAATTTTTCCCCGCTTTTCTGGTATCTTTTTGTTGTACTGGGAGTTCCATTTTTGAATCGGGCATGGATGGACAACCAAAGAGGATTTGCAGAATATGCCTGTGTGATTTTGGGGGTCTGTCTGGCAGTGATGGGGGTAAGCTGGTGCATCAAAAAGGCAGCAGAGAGTGTTCGCAAAAAAGGGTCGATGCCTTAAATATGCCTCTGTCGGTATTCTTTTGGCGAATCTCCTTTTATTTCGCGAAATTTGCGGATAAAATAGCTGATATTTTCAAATCCGCAATCTAAGGCGATCTCTGTGACAGACTGCGTGGTATGAAGCAGTAAAAAACAGGCACGTTCGATCCGGTAGGTGATCAGATACTGCATAGGAGAGACTCCGGCGATCTCCCGGAAAAAGCGGCAGAGATACTGGCTGTTGCAGGGGATCAGATCAGAGAGCTGCTGCAGTGATATGGGTTCGGGGTAGTGTTTTTCCATATAGGAAATGATGGTCTTATAGCGGGTGATTTTACGGATGCTGGAGGCGGACAGTACACTCTTGGCGGGAAGAAGCAGCTGATGTTCACAGATCAATAAGAACCATTCGAGCAGATATAGTTTGCATCTGGGATACCAGCCTGCGGTCTGCGTATGAACGCAGTGGACTGCTTTGTAAAATACAGTTAATATTTGGGAATATCCTGCGTCTTCTGGATGCAGGATATTTTTGATCATCAGGGACTGGGTTAAAAAGGGGGCGATCGATTGGGCTTCCCATTCGTCTTCGTAGGAAAAGTCTAAGATCTCCGGGGTAAACAGGAGGACTTCGTGGACGGTGTCAGGGTCCAGGCCGGTGATCTGGTGGGGTTCGCCGCTGTTTAGGATGCAGAGAGTCCCGGTGTGCAGAAGGTGTTCTTGCAGGTTGATCTCGATCAGGTAGGTGCCTTTTTGGATGTGGAGGATCTCGATATAGGAGTGCCAGTGGCGTTTGACGAAGAAATGGTCGGGGTAGGGGGTGTTTGCTCCGGTGGTGAAATGCATAGCGCGGATGGGGTGTTCTTTGGTGCCGTGGGTGACGTTTTCTTTGAGGGAAAGGTCGGGATGCATAAGGGGACTCCTTTCTGGGGAATGTCAAGATTGTGTTATTGATTATACAGAATAATGCAAGCAAATGCAAGGAAGGGGTGGTAGGATTTTATCGTGAAGGGGGCGACGGGACTGCCAGGGAGCAGGCTTCCCGGCTTTGTACGAATGTCTGCATAGAGTGTATCGGACAGTCTGCAAAGTTTGTATGCTCCAATTGGACACGCGGGTGTCCGCCTGGCTCATACAAACTTCACAGACTGTCCGCTCCAATCTACACAGCACTATTCGTACAAAACCAAAAACCCTGCTCCCTGGCAGTCCCTGGGGTTGGGGCGGTAGAGCTTACATGATAGGGGATGGGGAGCGATCAGCTTTGCATGATAGGAGCGGGGTTATTTTTTTAATGGAAGTTGTTAATTTGCTCGATCAATGAGTGAAATATAATATGAAGGAGGAGTCGGAAATGATTCAGAAGTATGTGTTTGGGAGACCGTTTGAGACGGAGGCAGTGGTTTTAGAGATGGAGGCGAAAGAGGGGGTGCCTGAGTATGGGGAGACTTCTTTCGGTGAGGGGTTTGTCTGGACTTACAGGCTTGGGGATGAAGATGTGGTCTATGGGCTTGGAGAGGCGAACCGGGGGATTAATAAGAGGGGATATTGTTATATTAGTAACAACACGGATATTCCGGAGCATACGGAGGATCAGAGGAGTCTGTATGGGGCGCACAATTTTTTTGTGGTGTCGGGGGTGAGGACGTTTGGTCTGTTTGTGGACTATCCGGCGAAGGTGACGTTTGATATTGGATATACGAGGATGGATACGCTGAAGATTTGTTGTGAGGAGGCGGATCTGTATCTGTATGTGATCGAGGGAGAGAGTGCGTATGAGATTGTACGGCAGTTTCGTAAGATGATCGGGAGGAGTTATATTGCGCCGAAATTTGCGTTTGGGTATGGGCAGAGTCGCTGGGAGTATGCGACTAAGGAGGACTTTTACAGGGTAGCAGAGGGGTATCGTAAGAATCATATTCCGATGGATATGGTCTATATGGATATTGACTATATGCAGGATTATAAGGATTTTACGCTGCATACAGAGAATTTTTCGGATTTCCCGGAGTTTGTGCAGGGGATGAAGGAGAATCATCTGAGACTGATTCCGATTATTGATGCGGGAGTGAAGGTAGAGAAGGGGTATGAGATCTATGAGGAAGGCGTGAAGAATGGGTATTTTTGTAAGCGCGAGGACGGCAGTGACTTTGTGGCAGCGGTATGGCCTGGGGATACGCATTTTCCGGATGTGCTGAATCCTGAGGCGAGAAAGTGGTTTGGCGAAAAATACCGGATCTTGACGGAGCAGGGGATTGAGGGATTTTGGAACGATATGAATGAGCCGGCGATTTTCTATACGCCGGAGGGTGTCGAGAAGGCGCAGAAGGTAGTAAAGGAATTTTTGGAAGACACCGAAGGAAAGACATCCATCTTTGAGGTAAGAGATGCGATTATGAATCTTGCCAATAATGAAGAGGATTATCGGTCATTTTATCACCAGGCAGACGGCAAGAAAGTGCGCCACGACAAAGTACATAACTTATTTGGATGCAATATGACGCGGGCAGCTTCGGAGGCTTTTGAGAGGATCGCGCCGGAGAAGAGATTTTTGATGTTTTCCCGTTCCTCTTATATCGGCATGCACCGCTATGGCGGGATCTGGACCGGAGACAACAAGTCATGGTGGTCCCATCTTTTGTTAAATCTGAAGATGATGCCCTCCTTAAATATGTGTGGTTTCCTGTACACAGGAGCAGATCTGGGCGGCTTTGGCACAGACACCACAAGGGATCTTTTACTGCGCTGGCTGGCACTTGGAGTCTTTACCCCTCTGATGCGCAATCACGCAGCACTGGGCACAAGAAAACAAGAGTGTTATCAATTTGAACACATAGAAGACTTCCGCCATGTGATCGAAGTACGCTACCGGCTGATTCCCTATCTGTACAGCGAATATATGAAAGCAGCCCTAAATGATGACCTCTACTTCAAGCCCCTCGCCTTTACCTACCCCAAAGACCCTATGGCACTTCAAGTAGAAGACCAGCTGATGCTTGGCGACGAGATCATGATTGCACCCGTCTACACCCAAAATGCCAAAGGACGCTACGTCTACCTCCCGGAAGAGATGAAGTTTGTGAAATTTTTACCAGATGGCACCCTCTCTGAACAAACCCTGCCTGCCGGCCATCACTACGTAGAAATCGCACTAAACGAAGTCCCCCTCTTCATTCGCCAAAACAAATGCATCCCCCTGGCTTCCCCGGCAGAATACGTAGATGCCCTTGACACAAAAAACCTAACCCTAATCGGATACAAAAACACCAGCTACTCCCTATACGAAGACGACGGAATCCACAAAGACTACGACCTAAACAAAAATACCAAAATACTAAAATATTAAATTCTAAAATAACACCATTTACAACTAACTTACAGAAGCCTTCTGCCCGTGTATGTCAGGGGCTGCCTTCCACGAGCGACAAGACTTTCCACCAGACGGACTTCCGCCCGTGTATGTCAGGGGCTGCCGCAAGATGGGGCGCCTGACTCGCACAAATAGTGCTGTGTAGATTGGAGCGGACTGTCCGATACACTCTATGCAGACATTTGTCGAGACAGGCGCCCCATCTTGCGGCAGCCCCGTCGCCTATTACAATCTTAGTAAGGCTTCTGCACCACCATACGATTACGATTCCGCCACTCCCGCGGCGACACCCCATACACATTTTTAAACGCCCTGGAAAAATGCAACTGATTATCATACCCGACAGCATTACTAATATCCCCAATCGACAACCGCGTCAATTTCAGAAGTTCTGCTGCCTTAGTCATCCGATAGTTCAGCAGAAATTCCTGTGGAGTCTTTCCGACAGATTCTTTAAATATTTTTCCAAAATAACTCCGGTTCAGCCCGCAGTTATCTGCGATATCTTCCACAGAGATGCTGTTCTGAAAGTTTTGTTCCACAAAAGCAAGCGCTTCGCGGATATAAAAATCTCTAAGTTTCCCGATTCTGGTGATACGCATAGAAGAGATCGAACGCGTCATAGCGTCTAAAAAAAGATAGAGATGTCCCATCAGATGAAAAGGCGCCATCTCTCCATGCTGTGCGATATAAAGCATCTCCTGCATCATGATCTCTCTGAGGTCTTTGGAATGAGCATGATAGATCGGGGAGTTTTGCGAGAGTCCCGCAATCTCGATGAGTTCCTTGACACGAAGTCCGTCAAATTCCAGCCAGACATATTCCCAGGGCAGATCCTTGTCTGCAATATAAGTAGTGATCTGCTGGGGAAAGATCATAAATCCTTGTTTACTTTTGATCTGATAAGTCTTGGTCTGCCCGGACTCGTCATCGGCAAACAGTGTGCCGGTGCCGGAGATGACATAGTGGAATAAAAAATGGGTCCTGGCTGCTGGACCAAAAGAGTGAGAAGGAGCACAGCGCTCCCAACCAAACTGATAGAGATTTAAGTCGACAAAATTTTCATTTGGAAATATAGAAAAAAGAAGATCTTTCATTGTTGGATTCCTCCATTTGTAAAAGATAGTAAGATAAGATTGTTTTTATCAGTATAACGTATGATATGCCAAAATGCTACATGATTTTTCATATATGAGAAAAAAGCGGCATAATGGTATAAAAGTGGGAATAACAGGGTATTTATAGACGTATTTTGGCATGTTATAATTTGTTTACAAATAATTCAGTGCTACATCCAAACAAAGAAAGGAGCAAAATGGAATGAGAAAGAGGGAAAAAATGTTAAGCCTTCTTCTGGTATGCACGATGCCCGCTTCGCTGCTTTTGACCGGCTGCGGAGAGAAGCAAGACGAAAGCGGGAAGACCGTGATCGAACTCGTGCAGTACAAACCGGAGGCAGTGGATGTGTTCAAACAACTGGAGGAAGAATTCAACAGGACCCATGACGATATTCTCCTGAAGATTGATTCTCCTAATGATGCGATGACGATTATGAAGACGAGATTTATCCGGGAAGATTATCCGGATCTCTTAGGAATCGGCGGAGACATCAATTACTCTTATTTCATCGATGCAGATATTCTTGCAGATGTATCCGATTATTCGGGACTTGCAGATATCAATCAAGGGTACAGAGATATCCTGGAAGGACTAGAATTTGTCCCAACTGAAGGAAGTTATGGCGTACCTTATGTGGCCAATGCGGCTGGTATTCTCTATAACCGGGAGATGTTCAAAGAGCATGGCTGGGAGATCCCTACTACATGGGAAGAATTGATCACACTTTGTGATACGATTCAGGGAGAGGGTATCTTACCATTCTATTATGGATTTAAAGATACCTGGACCTGTCTGGCACCGTGGAACTCGCTGGCTGTGGGCCTGGCACCCGCTGACGTGTGTCAGCAGGTAAATGCAGGAAAGACAGTCTTTACAGATGAATACAGAGAAGTCGCAGAGAAGATCCAGACGATGGTAAGCTATGGAGAGGAAGGCCCGTTTGCCTATGGCTACAATGACGCATGTACCGCATTTGCGAATGGAGAGTCTGCGATGTTTGCGATTGGTAGTTATGCTGTTCCGCAGATCAAATCCGTGAATCCGGATATGGACATTGACTCTTTTGTAACACCAGGCAGCAGTGACCCGGATGGCAATACGCTGAACTCTGGTGTGGACTTACAGTTCTGCGTGACCAAAGCCTGCGTAGATGAAGGAAAAAAAGAGGCAGCTTATGAAGTCCTGAATTTCCTCCTGGCAGATGAGAATGTACAGATGTACTTGGATGACCAGAGTGCAGTGCCTTGTAAGAGCGGAGACTTTATACTCGCTCCTAATCTGGATGGTATGAAACAATATATCGTAGACGGCAAGATCGCCGACTATCAGGATCACTATTATCCGTCAGAGATGGCTGTGGATGCACAGATTCAGACTTTCTTAATCGAGCAGGATATCGATGCATTCCTTGCGAAATTTGATACGGATTGGGTGAGATACAACCGTGATATTATCCAGATGGTAAAAGACTATAACAGCCAGAATGGCATTCAGTAGAGGGAGAGGAGTGAAAAGACATGAAAAATGCGAATGACAGAAAAAGAACGTTTATGCTGATGACGATTCCGATTGTCGCGTTGTTCTTTGCTTTTAACACACTGCCTTTGATCAAAGGTGTGATCTACAGCTTTACAAACTTCAGAGGTTATGGTACATATGACTGGGTAGGTCTTCGTAACTATATCGACTTGTTCCAGGATGGCCGTGTAGGCAAATCTTATCTCTTTACCGTCAAGATGGCAGTTCTGGCTACGATTGTGACCAATGTGATCAGCTTGATTCTGGCGCTTGGCTTAAACAGCAAGATTAAATTCAAGAGTACCTTAAGAGGAATGTATTTTGTTCCAAATATCTTAGGAGCTTTGGTAGTTGGTTATATTTTTAACTATTTCTTTACCTATATTATTCCGGCACTTTTCAACACCACCAGTATCCTTGCAAGCAGCACATGGGCATGGGTAGGTATCGTGCTTGGCAGGCAGTCGCCATGAATACTATTATCTATATCTCTGGTCTGTCAACGGTGCCAGAAGATGTCTATGAGGCTGGTTCCATCGACGGAGCAACTGGCTGGGAGAGATTTAAGAGTCTGACCTTCCCGCTGATTATTCCATTCTTCAGTATCAATATGGTGCTGTCCGGCAAGAACTTTTTGATGGTATTTGATCAGATTATGGCATTGACCAAAGGTGGCCCTGCACAGAGTACCGAGTCCATCTCCTTCTTGATCTACAACAATGGTATGGCAGGCGGACAGTTCGGTTTCCAGAGTGCCAACGCAGTTTTGTTCTTTGTCATCATCGTGGCATTTTCTGTAGCACAGCTTCAGTTTACAAGCAGTAAGGAGGAGCAGTTATAATGAATGATCTGAAAGTAAAAGAAAGAT